>CAJQOR010000446.1 GCA_905479965.1 uncultured Rhizobiaceae group bacterium
CGGCGCTATCATCTTTGCAATTGAAATCGCAGAGGCGTTCTTTAAAGGTAACCTAAAAGGCCGAAAATTTCTTGAAATGCTGGCCAGCGCGTCGACGCAAATCCCATTCCTATTGGTCGAAATCTTCATCATGACAAGTGCCTATGGGCTGTTTTACCTATTAGCTGAGGGTCTTGTCCCTTGGTCCATTCCAATGAATTGGTGGACGCTTGGTCTTGTCATCATCATCGCTGACATCACTTATTATTGGGAACATCGCATTGCCCACCAAGTGCGCATTTTATGGACACAACACGCTGTGCATCATTCATCGCGAGATTTTAATATCATTACGGGCATCCGCTTCGGCCCACTCGAAAGCGTTTGGGCACTCATTGCACATATTCCAATGGTCGTAATGGGCTTTTCGCCTGACATGATTTTCTTCGGTTCACTGACTGTGCTTGCTTATCAAACCTGGATCCACACTGAAACCATCGGCAAACTGGGTCCGCTAGAGCACGTGTTAAACACCCCCTCCCATCATAGGGTACATCACGGATCCGACCGCAAATATTTGGACAAGAATTATGGCGGCATTCTGATCATTTGGGACCGCATGTTCGGCTCATTCCAAGTGGAAGAAGAAACGCCGCGCTATGGCCTGACCACAGATTTCGATACACCCAACCCAATTCATGTCTGGTTCTCAGAAATCCCGCAGCTTTATCGCGATATAAAATCAGCAAAATCTGGCAAAGAAGTTTGGATGCGACTATTTGCAGGTCCTGGTTGGTCTCCCAAAAACGATTGATAAATTGGCCAATGAGGGGCGGGGAATTATCCCGCCCACAGATCAGTCTCAGGATGGAACTGTGCCCACGCGAACCAAAATGCTTGGTGGCTTCCAAGATCCGCACCATCTAAGCCAATAGCCTTAATCCCACTGCCTTCAAGTACAAGCGTAACATTCCCAACGGTCACCTCTTCACCTTTGGCGAGCGCAGCAACCGCTTTTGCGCGCTGAAATGCGATTGGCTTACCTGATGCTGTGATTACACCAATGATATCTTCATGAACTGACAAACGGGGGTCTACATCACCCACAGGGAAAATAGGCCCGTTAGCATCACGACCGTTTCTGAAATCAGGATCTCTGCCAAGTGCATATCTTTCAAGCAATACAGTTGTTTCAGGATGCGCTTTTTTCCAAGCACCCCAAGTTGATGTCACAACGCTTGCTTGCTTAAGCTTGATGCCCTTTTCAAAAAGTGGGCCCGTTACGGCATTTCCTTTAAACGTGTCGAGCACCGAATAAGTTGTAAGGTCATACATAACTTTGTTAGATCTGATTAAAAGACCTGATGTGCGCAAAACGGGGCGCTCGATACCATCAGGCAATTGATCGGTGAAATACGCTTGCGCTGCACCACATAAGGTACAATATGGAATGCCAAGATGACGCCCTCCGAGCGTGTCATTGACCATCTCGCGCACTTCCATAATACGGCGCGGATAGGCGCGATATTCCCCGTTGACTTCAATCCCGAAAATCACATCATCATCTTTAAGCCAAGCTGCATCCTCTGCACTTGAAACCTCAGGATTATCAGCAGCTGGAATACAATTACATGGCTCGTCAGTGGTGTCATAAGCACGGTTGTCAATTAAGACCCCGCCCCAAGACACGTGCCGCCAATCAATATCACCTTCGACAAAAATACGCTCCCAACCTGGAACAATCGTTGTGAAAATTGCGCGTTTAACCTCAAGATAATTCGGTGGCTGAGGGATGTCCCAAGCAATTAAATGATCAGTTGTAATGCCCCATTGGTTTTGCACCGGGATTTGCTTACCCAATAAACTTGTCGATGCTGCAGAAAGTTCAATGTTTAATCGTTGCCCAGATGAAAAGCGCATGAGATCGCTTAAAATCCACACAAGTCGTGGGTCTTTTGACTGTGATATTTCATTGAGTGCAATAGTCTGATCGCGATCCCAACTAGATTTCGCCATCGCATCAATAAACGCAACTTTCACTGCCGCCTTTATTTCATCAGATAGCTCACCATTTGGAATTGCAGGTGGCTCACCAAACTTCTCAATCACATAATCTGGCAAAGCTTTGCGTTCATCCGCTTGCGCTCCACTAAACAAAATCGAGCATAATGCGATCAAAGTATAAATGAGTTGGACATGAAGTTTTGAGCTTATTGCCATGGGAAAGCCTTTCGCGAGCGTATCAATTGGCAATCAGCGTAATCGCAAGCCTTTGTTGTGGCCAATCACGATTACATCAGGATTTTGTGATCACAAAACAAACAATATTCTTTATCTATTTCCCAAGGACTTTTTCTTCCTTAACAATCGACCATTCAATCAGATCTCGCCACACCGTTTCGGCAATCTGCGGATCAAGACTATTTTCAACAGCAAGTTTTCTCACATTTTTGACAACTTCTTCAACACGGGAGGTAATTCTTGCAGGCATTTTTTCGCCCTTTTTAAGCACCGCAGCGCGATCAATATAAGTCGTGCGCTGTGCGATTAACTCGATGAGTTGTCGATCAAGTTGGTCGATCTCCACACGCAATTCCGCCATGGAACCGCAATCTTCCGGAAGTCTTTGTGTCATGTCATGCTCGTTGTTAAATGCAGTAGCTGGATATTAGCACTCTATAGAACCCATAACCAACACCACATATTGCCGCAATAAAACTTTATTCTTACGCTGATTGATAGCTCGCATTGAAGAAATCAACCTCGCAAGTAACCGCCTTACCAAACATCTCTTCAGCTTTCTCGCGCTGATGATCATCAAGTTCAATCCATGCTTTATCAAGTTGATCACGCAGATAATTCACCACGCCTTCAAACCCTTCGCCACAATGCAGATCGATCCATTCAGTAAACCAGAACGGCAGGTTTTTATCGTAGTTTTCATACCGCTCAGCCCAGGATAGGTATGTCCATTCTGCCACAACGAGCACAGCCAGCATTTGCTCATAGCGGCCTGATGTTTGTGCCTCAAACATCAGGTTTTGAAATGCTGCTGTCTCTGGCGCTGCGTCAAGATTTCGCTCTTCTTCGGTCATTTCTAACGCATCAAACGAACGCAGAAAATATGTATTTTCAGGCCCAGTAATCACTGCCAAAAACTGAGCAGCAGGCACGCTATCGGCCAAACTTGGCGCATGTGCTATTGCCGTTGCAAGCAATCTAACAAACCGATCGATGAACTGGTAATCCTGCGCCAAGTACCATTTCATTTTTGCAATCGGCAATGCGCCATCCGCCAACTCCTTGCAAAAGACGTGATCGGTCGCAACATTCCATTGATCCTGAAATTTATGACGTAAGTGCTGGGTGGCTTGCATGACTTATCCTTGGCTGGTTAACTGGGCGGGCTTAACTGGGTGGGCTTAACTGGGCTGGCTTAACTGGGCTGACTTAAATAAACTTAGGTGTCGCTCCTTGGTGGGATAAATGAACCGCATTGACAAGGCAACGATGAAATAATCAGGAAACGAAAACATCTTTTCTCAAAGAGCTCTCGTATAAAGGTGTATAGCCACTTAAAAAAAGACAACGTTATGAAATCTATCCTAGTTCTTATTGCTGCAGTTGCATTTGCGCTGTCACCATTTCTACTGCCAGAATTTGGTGGCTTTGACCCTGATTTATATCCTGTCCCGCAAGATAATCCAGCTGTTCAACCTGCAGGCTGGGCTTTTGCTATTTGGGGTATTATTTATCTTGGTCTCATATTCCACGGTGTCTATGGCTTATCAAAACGCAAAACAGATGTAGCGTGGGATCAAGGCCGTGCAACATTATTTATCTCATTAGCGATTGGCGCTATCTGGCTGCCTGTTGCATTTGTTTCACCCATCTGGGCAACGATCTTGATATGGGTCATGCTCATCACAGCTTTAATGTCACTTTATCAAACCCAAAATGCCTCCCCAAAATGGGCAGCAGCATGGCCTGTTGCACTATACGCTGGTTGGCTAACCGCAGCATCATTTGTGTCCATTGGTCTCATACTAGCCGGCTATGGTTTTACAAAAGAAGTACCAGCTGCAATCACTGCACTGGTATTGGCAACCCCGTTCGCAGTTATCAATATATATAAGCTTAGACACTGGACTTATGGCGCTGCAGTATCATGGGGCCTTATTGCAATTTCAGTCAATAATTGGGACAGCAATTCCATGTTGACCTGGTTATCTGTCGCAGCTGCAGTCGTTGTTATTGCCACAACGATTTTACAGATCAAGCGAGCACCGTAACTAAAGTAGGATAAAACGCCAATTATCGCGTCCATGAGATTTTTGAACACTTGTGTTTATAAAACGCTGATGCCATATGAAGTCTAGGCGCGAGCATCGTAAAATTCACGCGCGTTTAGGAGCTCACAATTGGCTGAAGAAACTCGTTACATCATCCAAACCTATGGTTGGCAAGCCGCCAAAGGCAGAGCGCCAGCTAAACTTGTGATCACCGACACAAAAGAAGTGCCATCAGAAGCCGATGCCATTCGAAGGGCTGAACGCATTCACCAACAAAGTACAGAACATGTTGGCGTTGATGCCTATCGCTTAACCGTCGATGATGAAGCCGGTGAATATAGCGAACCAGAGTTTTTCGTAAGACTGGGCGACGTCCCTGATCTGGACTAAGTCTCTTCAGCAATCCCCGACCATTTTAATCACGAACAAATAAAAAAACCGGACGGGTTACCCCATCCGGTTTGAAATTTATGTGTGAATTTTAAGTAGCGCTTAGAGCTCGCGCACATCCACAAAATGACCGTTAATCGCAGCAGCTGCCGCCATCGCAGGTGAAACAAGGTGTGTTCGACCTTTAAAGCCCTGACGGCCTTCAAAGTTACGGTTTGATGTTGATGCACAGCGCTCTTCAGGTTTTAAGCGATCATCATTCATTGCCAAACACATAGAGCATCCTGGCTCACGCCATTCAAAACCGGCCTCAGTAAAGATTTTATCCAAACCTTCTTTTTCAGCCATAGCTTTGACCAAACCAGAACCTGGGACGATCATTGCATTGACGCTGTCTGCAACTTTTTTGCCTTCGACAACTTTAGCCACTTCGCGGAAATCTTCGATACGGCCATTTGTGCAGGAACCAATAAATACGCGATCAACAGAAATATCAGTGATCGGTGTACCTGGTTTTAAACCCATATATTCAAGCGCACGCCATTTTGATGCACGTTTGTTCTCATCATCAATTTCATCAGGATTTGGCACCACGCCTTCAACCGAGATCACATCCTCAGGTGAAGACCCCCAAGATACGATTGGCGGCAGATTAGCGGCATCAAGAACGATTGTTTCATCGTAATGCGCACCTTCATCAGACGCGAGTTTTTTCCAATACTCAAGCGCGGCATCCCAATCAGCACCTTGTGGTGCACGTGGTTTACCTTTGAAATATTCGTATGTCTTTTCATCTGGTGCAATCAAGCCAGCGCGCGCACCGCCTTCAATCGTCATATTACAAATGGTCATGCGGCCTTCCATAGAAAGCGAGCGAATAGCCTCACCAGCAAATTCGATCACATAGCCAGTACCACCAGCTGTACCGATCTTGCCAATAATCGCCAGAATGATGTCTTTTGCGGTTACGCCATCGGGCAATTGACCATCCACACGCACAAGCATGTTTTTAGCTTTTTTCTGGATCAATGTTTGCGTTGCAAGCACGTGCTCAACTTCAGATGTTCCAATACCGTGAGCCAGCGCACCAAATGCACCATGCGTTGATGTGTGGCTATCACACATACAATCGTTGTACCTGGAAGCGTAAAGCCCTGCTCAGGACCAACAACGTGCACGATCCCCTGACGCACATCACTCTCGTTGAAATATTCAACACCAAACTCAGATGAGTTATTGGCCAAAGCTTCAACCTGAATACGGCTTTCTTCGTTTTTGATACCTTCGTAGCGATCTTTTGTTGTTGGCACGTTGTGATCCACAACAGCGAGTGTTTTTTCAGGCGCGCGAACTTTGCGGCCTGTCATGCGCAATCCTTCAAAAGCTTGCGGGCTGGTCACTTCGTGAACAAGGTGGCGGTCGATATATAAAAGGCAAGTGCCATCTTCCTGAGTTTCGACCACGTGGTCGTCCCAGATTTTGTCATACATCGTTCTTGGCATAGTACGTGGAGTATCAGTCATGTTATTGTCCTTGAAATATGAAATGCGATTAAAAACGGAAAGCAGACGTTGTGCTTAACCATTTCCTCGCCCTGCGCTGGTAACAGCGAGCAAAAAACGTGAGGGCAATCGTTTATGATCATCAAGTAGGATGATTTTACCTTGCCGATTTTGCGATATTAAATTCATGCAGTGCTCATAGCAATCTTTCACACAAGAGGCAATTGAGCGTAGCCACTTTTTAAGTTTGGCAAACTCAATATCCGTTCTGACACATTGGCGATCAAAAGATGCCCCCATTTGCTTCAATTTTGGCATACAATTCCTTAAAAAGTTAAAAAATGAGACTTATGATGGGGCCAGTTATTATCCAATAATAGAGCCAATATATGCCCTCCAATGAAATCGCCCATAATTTAGATCAGCAGCTCACGGCTATGGATCTCAACCAACGCTTTGAATTTATTGCAAGTTCTATCGCAAAAACCACATTTACCACGAGTTTGGGTAAAGAAGATCAGCTCATCACGCACATTATTGCATCCGGGTCGCACGGTATTTCCATCGCAGCGATCAATACAGGAAGATTATTTCCGCAGACTATTGACCTGCTAGAAACCACGAACAATAAATATCAAATTGAAATCAGTGATTATCATCCCGATGAGAGTGATGTTGGCAAATATGCCGACAAATTTGGCCTCAACGGTTTTTATAAGCGCGTTGAAGCGCGTCATGAATGCTGCAGAGTGCGCAAACTCATACCACTCGATGCAATTCTCAAAAATGCAGATGGTTGGATCACAGGTCTCAGGCGCGAACAATCCAACAATCGCGCGCAGGTTCCCTTTTGCGAATGGTCAGATAAATATCAGCTCCTCAAGTTCAACCCACTTGCTGATTTAACCACGCAATCCATGGATGAATTGATTGTAAAATACGACGTTCCCATCAACCCACTTCACGCCAAAGGTTTCCCATCTATCGGATGCGAACCGTGTACGCGCGCTATCAAGCCGGGCGAAGACGAACGCGCCGGTCGATGGTGGTGGGAAAACGATAACTCACGCGAATGCGGTCTTCATCAAGCCAGATCCATTTAATTTCCAAATCCCCTTAAATGAACGAAAATGTCATGACAGATACACAAACAAAACCACCTCTCGATCCGCATTTAAAAGCGCTTGAGAACGAAGCCATCTATATTTTTCGAGAAGTTGCAGCTGAATTTCAAAACCCGGTCATGCTCTATTCGGTCGGCAAAGATTCGTCGGTGTTATTACATTTGGCGCGAAAAGCGTTTTTCCCTGGCCCTCTTCCTTTCCCGCTTCTGCACATTGACACAGGCTGGAAATTTAAAGAGATGATTGCCTTTCGCGATAAAACCGTGGCGGATTATGACCTTGATTTAATCTCCTACACCAATCCACGCGGTTCTGAAGACAACATCACGCCTTTTAATCACCCGCGTTACACAGATATCATGAAAACTGAAGCGCTGCGCACCGCGCTGGATAAAGGTGGTTATGATGCAGCCTTCGGTGGAGCGAGACGCGATGAAGAAGCCTCCCGCGCCAAAGAACGGATTTACTCGTTTAGAACCGCAAGCCACAGCTGGGACCCACGCAATCAACGCGCAGAGCTTTGGTCCATTTATAATGGTGATATTTTCAAAGGCGAAAGTGTTAGAGCTTTCCCATTATCAAATTGGACTGAGCTCGATATTTGGCAATACATCAAAGCGGAGGATATTCCGATCGTACCGCTTTATTTTGCAAAACCACGTCCGTTTATCGAACGCGACGATACAATCACGCTTGCAGAAGATCAACGGTTGGAATTAGCGCCAGGCGAGATCGTTCAAAACGACAATATACGCTTCCGCACGTTGGGTTGCTTCCCACTCACCGGCGGTGTTCGCTCAACAGCGAGCGACATCGATCAAGTTATTGCGGAAATCCAAACGGCAACAACATCAGAGCGGCAAGGCCGAGCGATCGACAAAGATAAAGCTGGATCCATGGAATTGAAAAAAAGAGAAGGATATTTCTGATGAGTGTCGCCAAGAAAATTTCAGAAATTGAAATACAGTCAAATACACAACGCGCTGCAATACCTGCTGCTAAGAACTCTATCCCTTTGCGCTTTATTACATGTGGCAGCGTGGATGATGGCAAATCGACTTTAATCGGTCGTTTATTGTGGGACACAAAAGCGGTTTTCGATGATCAGATCAGTTCAATTGAAAAACAGTCCGGTAGCCAAGATAATGGCATGGGCTCGCTTGAATTCGCAAATTTGCTGGATGGACTGCAAGCCGAGCAAGAGCAAGGCATCACCATTGATGTTGCTTACAGATATTTCTCAACGCCCAACCGCTCCTTCATCGTGGCCGATACCCCCGGCCACAAACAATATACCAAAAACATGGTCACCGGCGCTTCTACGGCTGACCTTGCGGTTTTGCTAATTGATGCAAGAACCGGGATTTTGGAGCAAACGCGACGCCACGCAAATGTCGTGTCCTTGATGGGTATCAAACAAGTCATATTGGTGATCAACAAAATAGATCTCATCGACTATGATCAATCACGATTTGCAAAGATCAGCGCGCAATTTGATTTACTTGCAAAGTCATTTGACTTCACGTCAATAACGACCATTCCAACATCTGCCATTAAAGGTGAAAATGTTGCATTTTCGGCAAAAGAAAACATGCCTTGGTATGAAGGTAAAACGCTTTTGGAAACGCTTGAACTTGCGCCAAAATCAAACCCTCGCTCAATGGGCTTTCGCTTCCCCGTACAACGTATTTCCAGACCCGATGAAAGCTTTCGCGGTTATCAAGGCACGATTGCAGCAGGTTCGATTAAACCCGGTGATCCGGTAACAATCCTGCCATCAGGCGAGCAAGCCAATATCAGCAAAATTGTAACCTTCGATTTGGTTAGAAACGCAGGTGTGCATGGCGATGCGGTCACACTTGTATTGGACCGTCAGATCGACATATCCCGCGGTGATATGATCGTTTCAAATGATGATAAGCCTTCGCTTGAATTTTCGTACAATGCGCAGATCATTGCACTGACCGATCACGGCATACAACCCGATAAACAGTATTGGCTTAAATCCAACACTCGCAAACAATATGTCACGATTGGAGTTCAACAAACACTCAATCTTGAAACTGAAACATGGGAAAATGCAGATAAGATTGCACTTAACGATCTGGCAAAAGTGCAGCTCGATTTTACCAGCAGAATAGCATTTGACACCTATCATGATAACAAAACCACAGGTTCATTTATTCTCATCGATCCCGATACCAATAATACGATCGCAGGAGGAATGATTACAGAAGCGATTGATAATATCGAAAGGATAACGCCAAAAGATACACGTCCTTCAACAGCATTTATAATGCCAAGCGAGATTGCCGATGAATTTTATCGTTCAGAATTTTATCTAAAATATAAAGATAATATCGAGAGTAATGACCCGCAAGAGGATTAATCAACGTAAAAATATCCCATCTTGGCAATGTTTATGGATAAACATCTCATAGTTTGTCCATATTTAGGAAAATTTGGGAGGGAAAACCCAAACATATGTGGCATAATATCGGCACGTAACTTTTTAAAGGACATGCAGTTAAATGTGCCGATTAACCGCCTATCTTGGGCCTGATATACCACTTGAACGTATTATTGTTCTTCCAAGCCATTCCTTGCTGCAGCAAAGCCAACAAGCCAATGAGGCAAAGCTTGCGGTAAATGGTGATGGGTTTGGCATTGCCTGGTATTCAGATGAGACACGACCGGGGCTTTATCGCGATGTACTTCCTGCATGGTCAGATGGCAATCTGACCAGCCTTTGCCGAATGATAAAGTCGCGGCTTTTTCTTGCGCATGTACGTGCGTCAACATTTGGTGAAACATCACGCTCAAACTGCCATCCCTTTACCTATCAAAACTGGTCCTTTGCCCATAATGGTCAAATAGCAGAATTTGCCAGCATTCGTCGTGGCCTAGAAACCAGTTTATCCGATGAGTTATACAATCATCGGAAAGGCACAACTGATTCAGAATTGTTCTTTTTGCTTGCGCTACAACATGGTTTGGAGTCCGACCCGCAAAAAGCCATTGAAGCGACAATTGCAAAAATTTGCGCCGCGCAAAATGCACTGGGAGTAAAAATTTACCAACCCAACCGCATTGCAAGTGTGTTTTCAAATGGTCAAACCGTCTATGGTTTTCGCTGTTCAAGCGATCTTAAAAGCCCAACACTTTATGCCTCAGGCAATCTGACCTCTGGCGGTCATGCATTAGCATCCGAACCGCTTGATGGAACAACAGACAATTGGACAACGATAGATGAAGGCCAATTTGTCCAGATGGATAATGATGGTATGAAATTTTCAATGCTATCGGTTGCTTAAAATCTATTTGGTAAACCGCGCAAAGAACGGCGCACCGATAATGACCATAACAATCCGCACGAGATGATGTGCAACAACATGCGCAACATCGGCTCCTGCGACAATAGCTATCACTGCCATTTCTGCTTGCCCCCCGGGTGCAAAAGATAAAAGCGTATCGATATCTGAGCCCAACCCCAACAATAGAACCATTTCTATGAAGATACCGCTGATAATAGCAAGCACCACACAAAATCCGATAGCAGCGATAATATCATGACGAATTTCTTTCACGGTGATGCCAACATATTTAACACCAATCCCAAGTCCAATGAAAAATTGCGCCAGCAATATCGCTTCCGTCGGTGGCCGTACTGTCAATATTCCCGATAAAGACAAAACCATTGCAACAATCAGTGGACCTAAAATGCTGGCACCAAATAGTTTGATCTTCCGAGCAGCCCACCAACCAAAAGCGCCACAAAACACCATGATTGCCATTTGCGATATTGGCGTTTGTTGTGCTGAAATTCCTGGAGAGATTGTCAGATCCACATCTCGATAAAACTGCAAAAAGAAAGGCAAGACAGCAACGACCACCAAAACGCGCGTGGCATGAATGAGCGATAAAGCACGGACATCGCCTCCGGCTTCCTCACCAAACGCCAACATATCCTGAAGACCACCGGGCATAGCTGCATAAAAGCTTGTTGGCTTATCAAACCCGGCAAACCGAAAATAAGGAACACCCACTGCCCCTATAACAATCAGCATGAACGGCACGAAGGCGACACTGCCAATGATTGTATCGAGGCGAGTAAAAAGTTCAGGGGTGATCGAAGCACCAATTGCCACACCTAAAATTGTGCGCATGGCATCCGAAACCGGCTTAATACCAGACATTGGCAATCGAACGATGGCCGCGATCAGGCAAAAGAAAATCGGACCTAGAAGAAAGGGCAACGGTATACCCAAAAATGAAAAGCTCACGGCGCCACATAAAGAAATGACAATGGCGGTTGATAAGGTCAAATATCGTCTCATTCGCGCAACGCTTTCAAACGATAGATTAGTGACGATTCAATATGGGATCCTGCGACCTCCGCAGCCCTTTTTTCATCGCGCGCTTCCATTGCATCGATGATCAAAGCATGTTTTTCGCAGACAGATTTAATCCGCGAAAGACCTTCCAGCGTTGTTGGACCCAAAACAAGTAAGGCATTGGATAATGAACGAAACGAAGCCAGTAGAAAACGATTGCGCGCTGCATTAAAAATACATCGATGAAACTGTTCGTTTAGCCGCGCAACCTCAAGCGGATTGCCAGAAGTTTTCAGCATAGCTGAATTTAGTTCTTTCATTTCTTCAATTTCAGCGAATGACGCATGTTTGGCCGCCATGGATGCTGCCGTTCTTTCCAACACGGTTCGCATTTCATAAAGTTCAACA
>CAJQOR010000447.1 GCA_905479965.1 uncultured Rhizobiaceae group bacterium
CTGGACATAGCGAAGGTCAAGCTGGCGGAGCATTTCCACCATTTGATCCAGGTCTATATCCTTCACAGCTTTTGTGGCTTGCGATTACATTCGGCATTTTTTACTTGCTTGTTTCAAAAGTCATTGCACCTCGCATTGGTGGCATTTTGGAAGATCGTCATGATCGCATCGCAGAAGACTTGGATGAAGCCAATAGGCTGAAAGAAGAATCTGATGCAGCGGTAGCAGCATACGAGCAAGAACTTGCAGATGCACGTCGTAAAGCAAATGAAATCGCCACAACATCTCGTGATAAAGCTAAAGCTGAATCCGATGCAGAACGTGCCAAGCACGAAGATGCATTGAACAAGAAGCTGGCTGAAAGCGAAGCTAACGTTGCTGCTGTTAAGGCAAAAGCATTGGCTGAAGTTGATGGTATTGCTGGTGACACTGCTCAGGCTATTGTTGAACAATTGCTTGGTGGTAAGGTTACCAAAGCTGAAGTCACCGCCGCTGTGCGTGACGCTGTGAAATAGGAGAGGCAAAATGGACGCAACATTTTGGGCACTCGTTGGCCTCATTATTTTCCTAGGTATCATCTTCTACCTAAAAGTTCCTGGTAAGATTACGGGTTCGTTAGATGAACGTGCTGGTAAAATCAGAGATGAACTTGATGAAGCAAAACGCCTGCGTGAAGAAGCGCAGCAGCTCATGGCTGAATACCAGCGTAAGCGCAAGGAAGCTGAACAAGAAGCTGAAGACATCGTAACAGCAGCTAAAAAAGAGGCTGATGCGCTTAAAGAAGAAGCTCGCGTTAAGTCTGAAGAATATGTGGCTCGTCGCGAAGCTCTAGCTGAGCAGAAAATTGCTCAGGCTGAACAAGATGCAGTTAGCGAAGTTCGCGCATCTGCTGTTGAAGTTGCAATTACTGCTGCTGAAAAGCTAATCGGTGATAAAGTAACGGCAACAACAAAATCAAGCCTGTTCAAGTCCTCTTTGGCTGAAGTTAAAGATCGTCTAAACTAAAAACGATTTGTCTTGCTGAATTTGGCTAGCATTTATATAAGCTAAAGGCCCGTTGGTTTCACCTTCGGGCCTTTGTTTTTTCGGAGATTTTTTATGCCTCATATTGTTATGGAATATTCAGCAAGCTCAATAGATGATGTTCAGTTGGATAAAGCGCTCAAATCCATTTATGAGGTTTGCTGTAAATTTGATTGTGTTCGACCAGAAGCAATTAAAATCCGTGCACATTCCATATTAAATGCATACTACGGCAATGGCGCAAAGGATTTCATCCATATCACAGCGCATTTGCTCGACGGACGTTCGCGCGCGAGAAAAGCCGACATCTCAAAAGCTTTGTTAGAGAATGCCATGGCTGAATTTCCAATGATTGATACGTTCAGTGTTGATGTATTAGAAATTGACGGAAACGTTTATCAGAAAAATAAATAAGACAATCTAATCTTTGCGGATGGGTCTAAAGCTGTAACGATGAATGGGGCAGGGGCCGTACGCGTTTATAGCGTCTCTATGAGCTTTTGTGCCGTATCCTGCATGTTTTTCAAATCCATATTCAGGGTATAGCTTTGCCGCATGATCCATTATGCGATCTCTTGTGACTTTTGCTATAATGGAAGCTGCTGCTATGGATAAAGAGCGCCCATCACCTTTGATCAGCGCATCAGCAGGGACATCCATCCCGTAAGGTATATCGCGGCCATCCACCAGCGCGAAATTGGCTTTGAGTTCAAGCCCAAGAAAAGACCTGCGCATTGCATCCAAACTGGCTTTGCGGATATCAGTTTCATCGATGCACTTTGCTGAATTTGAACATATAGCGACATGAGATGTTGCCATAATTTGATCAAACAAACTCTTTCGCTTTTTCGCGGTGAGTTTCTTACTATCGTTGAGGCCTTCAGGAATGTTTTTTTCATCTAAAATAACAGCTGCAGCAACAACAGGGCCTGCTAAGGGCCCGCGCCCCGCTTCATCCAGGCCAGCAACAGGCCAAAAACCTTGCATCTTTGCCTTTAGCTCGGAGCTGAAGTCGGGACCTTTAGATAGATCAAAATCTAATTTGGACTGGGACATTTTTCTCTTTGAAGAATCGACGTGGATAAGCATTTTGTAAGGGGACCATGCCACATCCACGTCAATTCTCGCAAGAGATTTACTGCCCGAGCCAGAAGCTCTTGATATCATCATGATAAGAGGCAGTAGATATAAGATAGTCGGGGACAAGTGACTATGATATATCAACGGTTCTGATTTAGGGTCAGAACCAAACGCGCAAAGTCAAAATTGTTGACGGTATCCTGACCTCATAATGCGCTGATCACATCAAGTTAAAGACCTATGGCGCGGTCTGAGCATCGATGTAATTTCTTTAGAGAGAAACTCTCATAATAACGATAATTGTACATTCTCTCCTTCTGGTTTGACGAATAGGTCCGTGCGAGGAGAGGACATGCGTTTGGTAAGCCCTAAACGTTTGCAGGTCATGTCAAAGCGTCGGCTGATCTGCCAAGCATAGGGGCCAGCACCTCTCATGCGTTTACCAAACTCAGCATCATAATCCTTGCCGCCGCGCATAGATCGGATGAGTGACATGACGTGGCGATAACGATCAGGGTAGTGCCGCAACAACCAATCTCTGAAAATTGGACTAACTTCTTGCGGCAAACGCAAGAGCACGTATCCTGCTTGTTCAGCACCAGCGTTATGCGCGCTATCGAGAATGCGCTCAATTTCAAAATCATTAAGCCCTGGAATGACAGGTGCAACCATCACAGATGTTGGAATACCTGCATCAGATAATTCTCGCATTGCTTCAAGGCGCTTGGTGGGTGTTGAAGCGCGTGGCTCCATTGCCCGAGCAAGCTTGCGATCAATTGTGGTCACAGACATCGCAACACGAACCAATCCATCTCGCGCCATTTGGGATAAAATATCGATGTCTCGCAACACAAGTGCAGATTTGGTAACAATACCGACAGGGTGTTTTGCTTCTGCTAAAACCTCCAAAATTTGACGCATAATGCGCATATCTTTCTCAATGGGTTGATAGGGATCTGTATTGGTACCAATAGCAATGCTTTTGGGTTGGTAATTCGCTTTGGAAAGCTCGCGTTTGAGTAAACGCGCTGCATCAGGTTTAGCAAAAAGTTTACTTTCAAAATCAAGACCGGCAGATAAACCAACATGTGCATGGCTTGGGCGTGCAAAACAATAAACACATCCGTGCTCACAACCTCGATAGGGGTTAATCGAGCGCTCAAAAGGTATATCAGGAGATGAATTACGCGTGATAATGGAACGTGAGCGTTCAACTTGAACTTCAGTCTTGAAAGGTTCAAGGGTTTCAAGATTGTTCCATCCATCATCAAAAACATGATGTGTCTGTAATTCAAAACGACCGCTTGGGTTAATGCCTGCCGCGCGTCCACGCCGACGCGAATGATCAATTTGAATGGATCGATCAGCTAACATCTGGCGATTGATATCAGAACCAGTTGGGATATCAAATTCAGTATGGTGCCTTCCTGCTTCGTTCATATTCATCTCCCTGCGCTCTATTGTTGTGAGTCGCTTGCGTTGAATATATTCCTATCACGGTAATTAGAACAAAGCAAGAACAAATATTGGTGCATTGCAATATGACCTTGTCTTAGATAAAAGAATTTTATGATTTCAGTTATTATTCAATGTCGTGATCAAGAAGCAGAATTGGCAAAAACTCTCAGTGCACTAGTGAGTGGTGCTGTGGAGGGGATTATCAGTGATGTGACTGTAATTGACGACGGATCGTCTGATGGGACTGCATTGGTCGCAGATGCAGCCGGGTGTAATTTGTATTCGTCCAGTGAGATTGCAAATTTACCGGCCAACATTCGTAGTGAATGGATTTTATTGGTAGAGCCGGGAGCTAAGCCACTGAGTGGCTGGATAGAAGCTTTAACCGAGCACATTAATAATGGGCAAACTTCTGCACGCATGTCGCCATCAGTGAGCTACCGATTGCCATTCTTAAAACGATTATGGCGTAAATCTTCACCACTTGAATACGGCGTTATCATGCCAAAACGTGAATTTGCGAATAACGTCAAAACAGCAAAAGATCTTGCTGATGTTGCAAGTGGTGCCAGAACAATAAAATTAAAATGTGAAATGGTGCCTGCGAGTTAT
>CAJQOR010000448.1 GCA_905479965.1 uncultured Rhizobiaceae group bacterium
TTCATACGACCGCGAAGAACACGAGATGAGTATCATCTCGTGTTCTTCGCGGTCGTATGAAATACCTGTCTTTCGGATTTCAGTAAATTCAGCCATTAATTCATCAGGACTACACAGCGTGTTCTCAGTATGTCTATGATAGGTCTGTTGCGTTAAAGCGCGTTCGAGTGTCGCGGCATCAACAAAGGCAAGCATCGCCTTACCAACTCCCGTGCAATAACCTGGTCCAACTTTACCTGATTCTGAATACATATTAATCGGGTTAGACGGGTTTTGCTTATCAACATAAAGAACCTGCCCACCATCTAGTTGGGCTAAATGCACCGTCGCTTGCGCTTCTCTTGCCAATTCTTCCACATAAGGACGCGCAATTGGCGCAAGCGAACTTTGACGCCATGCTGCATGTGCAAGCCGAACTAGACGAACACCCAGACTATAGGTTTGTGAGCGACCGTCATAAGATAGCATACCTTGATTTGCGAGCGTTTGGAGCAAACGATAAAGGGTTGCCTTTGGGTAAGCACTGTCTTCGAGCAATTCCGCAAAACGCACTGGTCGCCCCATAGATGCAACCTGATCCAGCGCATCTAAAGCTTTACCAACTGTACCGTCTCCGGCGGTGGCTTGAACCATGCTTATTTTCCTCCCCTTTTTCACCTGCTGAGAACAAATGATGTTGACAACTGTAGCGCAAACGATTTAAGTTTTCAATATTCAAAATTAAGTTTCATTATTTGGAACATAGGGAGAGAGAAATGAATTCGATTTTAAAATCAGGTTTTGCTGGTTTGTTTGCAACATCTTTGTTGTCTTCAGCAGCGATGGCTGGTGATCTTGTTATCAACTATGATGATTTGAACCCGGCTCCAAAAGCTGCGTTTGAAGCTGCGGTTGAAGCATTTAAAGCCGCAAACCCAGACATCAACGTGACTGTAAACAACACAGATCGTGAAGCGCACAAATCTGCGATCCGTAACTTTTTGACAAATGATGCACCCGACATCACATCTTGGTACCCAGGCAACCGTATGGGTCCATTTGTAGACGCCGGTCTATTCGAAGACATCTCTGATCTTTGGGCTTCTGATCCAAACCTTTCAGCTAAGTTCAATGCGATCAAACCAACAATGTCACGTGATGGCAAACAATGGGGTGTTCCATACTCATATTACCAATGGGGTGTTTACTATCGTAAAGACATCTTCGACAAGCTAAGCCTTTCAGAACCTACAACTTGGGATGAGCTGCTTCAAGCATGTGGCGCATTGAAAGATGCTGGTGTAACACCCTTTACAATCGGAACTAAGTTCCTTTGGACTGCTGCTGGCGTATTTGACTACATCAACTTGCGTACAAACGGTTATGACGTTCACAATGGCCTAACTGCTGGTGAAATTAAATACACAGATGACCGCATTAAGAAAACTTTTGCTAACTGGGCAGAAATGATCGACAAATGTACACCTGTGAAAAACCACGCAACCATGTCTTGGCAGGATGCGATTGCACCATTTGCAAATGGCGATGCTGCAATGTACGTCATGGGTAACTTCTCAGTGTCAGCTTATAAAGATGCTGGTCTAACTGATGACCAAATCGATTTCTTCCAATTCCCAGAAATCACGCCAGGTCTCGCACGTGCAGAAGAAGCACCAGCTGATGCATTCTTTATTCCAGCTAACGCGAAGAACAAAGAAGATGCTAAAAAATTCTTGGCATTCATTGCACAGCCTGACATTCAAGGCGAGTGGAACAAGACACTTGGTCAGCTTCCTCCGAACTCAGATGCGTCCATCAACACAGATGACAAATTCATCGTTGAAGGTTTTGAAACAGTGTCAACAGCTTCAGGTCTAGCGCAATTCTTTGATCGTGATGCACCAGCTGCAATGGCGAAAGCGGGCATGGAAGGCTTCCAGAAGTTCATGCTTGACCCAAGCAAAGTTGATGAAATTTTAGCTGACTTGGATAAAGTTCAAGCTGAAGTTTACAAGTAAGCTTACAGAACAAAACAATGGGGTCGGCAATTGCCGGCCCTTCCTCACCGCAGATCACATTTTATATCTTTAATGCCTTCACCTAGAGATATAAAATTTGATCATCAGATTAAGTTTAGGACTGCTCTTTAGGTCTTTTGGGAGGGAACTATGGCGTCAAACGCTTCGTTGCAACTAAACAGAACACAATCAAATACACCTGTTGTCGCGGTAGGCTTGGTCGCTGCACTGGTGGCTCTTGGCATCATGGTAAATATCGATGTGGACAGTGTTATGTCGACATTTGATATCAGTAAAAGATCGGATGCACGCGTTCCAGCTTTTATGATCCGGATTAGCCTTTTAATCATTGCATTGATTGCTGGATTTATCGGGATTATTAACACAGCTCTCTACAAGAAAAACAAGATCGCGTTTTCGCCTTGGATTTTTGTGTCGATAGGCCTCGTGTTTTTTGCCATTTATGTGATCATCCCGATCTTCCAGTCCATCTCATACTCATTCACGCGCTGGGACGGTCTTTATGACGTTAATGGGGTTTGGACCGGTGAATGGGTTGGTTTTCACAACTATATTGTGCTTTGGGATGACCCAAAATTCTGGACATCATTGTGGAACAACATTTTATGGTTGATCCTATTTATGCTAGCGGTCCCAATTGGGCTTGGCCTTGCACTATTCCTAAACCAAACAGTGCGCGGGATCCGGGTTTATAAATCCTTATTCTTCTTCCCGTTTGTGATTTCACAGGTCGTTGTGGGCCTCATTTTTGCATGGGCGTATAATCCAGACTTTGGATTGGTCGCAGAAGCTTGGGGCTTTTTCTTTTGTGAGCAAACCGTCAATATCGTTGGCAACTTAACAACCAAATGCTCGATTGACCCACCTTCGATCTTAGGTGACGAGGATTATGCGACATACGGCATTATCGCTGCTGGTTTGTGGCCCCAGATCGCCTATTGCATGATCTTGTATCTCACAGGCCTTAACAATGTGGCCCATGACCAGATTGAAGCTGCACGTTTGGATAATGCCAAAGGCTGGAACATGCTTCGCTATGTTATCCTACCGCAGCTTAAACCAGCTACATTTATCGCAGTTGTTGTCACTGTGATCGGCGCGCTTCGTTCATTTGATATGGTGGCGACCATGACCCAGGGCGGCCCGTTTGGCTCAACTAACGTTTTGGCTTACTACATGTTTGATCAAGCTGTGGGTGAAGGTGTTGGGCGATATGGCTACGGTTCCGCAATCGCGAC
>CAJQOR010000449.1 GCA_905479965.1 uncultured Rhizobiaceae group bacterium
CGATGTATTTTGCTGCTTCTGCTTCCATAATTAAACTCCTTAGAATTATGATTTCATATCTAACTTTTTCAAACGAGCGACATGCTCGCCTGCAACTTTTAACCTAGTGACCTGGATGCAAGGCATCGTTGAGGTACATACATGTTAGTACCGCAAAGACGTAAGCCTGCAAG
Source organism: uncultured Rhizobiaceae group bacterium (assembly GCA_905479965.1). Next base: position 174 of record CAJQOR010000449.1, read on the forward strand.
AAAGCTACGAGGAATTCCAAACCTGTGAGCGCAACTGTCATCAACAATGGCAATGCAGCTCCCATAAACCCGAGCGCACCCTGTGCACCCATGGCAACGATAAATCCGGCAAATACTTTAAGTGTGATGTGGCCTGCCAACATGTTCGCAAATAAACGAACAGAAAGGCTGATTGGACGTGAAAGGAATGAAATAACTTCAATCATGACAACCAATGGCATCAATACGCCGGGAATGCCCGAGGGCACGAATAACTTTAAGAAACCTAAGCCATGTTTCATCACGCCGTAGACAACGACCGTACCGATAACGAGCATTGCAAGCGCAAATGTTACAATTATGTGGCTCGTTACAGTGAAGAAATATGGGAACATGCCAAGCAAGTTGGCAATAAGAATGAACATGAAGAGTGAGAAGACAAGTGGGAAGAAGCGCATACCTTGCGATCCTGCACCATCTCGGAGCATTGAAGCAACAAACTCATAGGCCATTTCAGAAATCGACTGCAGGCGCGTTGGGATCAACCCACGATTTGCAGTTGTCGACATCAAGAAACCAGCTGCAACGACTGCGGTCGCGACCATAAACAACGAAGAGTTGGTGAAGGAAAAATCCAAGCCACCAATCTCAATTGGAACGAGTTTTGAAAGCTGGAACTGGCTGATAGGATCGTTAGCCACGTTGTTTCTCTCCTAAATTTCCGGCACAAACCGGACTAAACACATACCCAAAAAGGGTTCTAATCTTCTTTTGATGAATAACCAACTTTTGGCTTTTCCACCGCGCCCACTGAGCGTAAAACATTTAACACACCTGCAACAAAACCTAGCAGAAGGAAAATAATCATTCCCCATGGCGCGGTCTGCGCATACGTGTCGAGCACATAGCCTATGATAGCACCGACAAAAACAGCTGCGATAAATTCGCTGGAGAGCTTAATAGCAAGGGCATATCCCTTACGATCTCCACCTTCATCGCCTGCCTTGTCTTCATCTTCCTTTCGCTTGGAGGCTAACTTTGCTTCCAGCTCTTGGCGACGGGTCTCAAGACTATCTACCATACATCCTCACATTGGCTTTCAGTTATGACATAAAGTCTTTCACTAAAATAGCGCCGAATTTGCATCAACTTGGCGCCCTTTTAACATACCAAAAGCAGCCCGCAAGGCTGTTTGTAATTTGCGCGCAACATAGTTTTACATTGTAGGATAGTCAAGCAGTAGATTAGGGTAGTAATTGAACTAATTACTCTATTAATTTCAATAACTTACAGCATCTAGAGGCGATTCACAAAAAAATGCTGCGTAAACTTTTGCCAATTGCGACAGTGTTACACAGCATTTACAGCGATTTTAAGGCTGAATATCAGCTCCAGCCACCATTATGAGTGACATAAAAGATGTGCAAACCGATTCGACCCACCCGGCGCATTTTCTTTGCCCAGCGAGGGCGTACATAAGTTGCGTGATAATGGGTTGAGGAACCAACTTGCTTAAACCAGATTTTGCCAGCAGTTGTTGCCAGCGCAATTTCTTCCGCAATATTCCATGCTTTTGGTGATCTTACCCGATCACGGATGCCATCACATGCAAAAGAGAACTGACAACGATTACGCCAAGTTTTGTTTTGATAGACAACACCACAAATTGTGTTTGGATAAGTAGGATTGCGAACGCGATTTAAAATCACTTGTGCAACAGCTGCTTGACCAGATAGTTTCTCACCACGGGCTTCGAAATAAATGCCAACAGCCAAACAACGCTGTTGTTTGGCAGAAAATGCTGCGGGTGGAAGTGGGTCATCAGCCCAGGCGTGATCACCTTTTTCAATTGGCGGAATAAAGCGTCCACGTTTTGGACCGTCATTTAAAACAGATGCAAATGGAGATTGCTTGGCATAGTCTTTTTGTGGCGGCGCATATGCGGTCGCTAAGATGTCTGGGTTGTCATTTGTGATCAGACTAGCAAGCATTGTTGGCACTTGCGCGGAAATCTGAGGCTTGTCCTGTTTTTTGTAAAATACAGAAGCGACCTGTAGTTCTTTGCCCTCAATATCCTGTTTTTTGAAAACCATCGCTACGTCATCGGATGACTTTGGAATTTCGAGTGAGCTTTGTTTGCCTGTAATTGAACCAGCCGAGAAATTTTTTGGTGGCTGTGATGGTGCAACAGCAATGACACGGCCTTTTTTTAGATGGCGTGTAATGCGATCTTCATCTGGTGTGAGTTCTTTGCCGCCGATTTTAGCATCAAACGCAATGGTTTCGCCATTTCCAAGGTCCAGACCCGCGCTTGCAGCGACAGATCCAGTTAAAATTGGATCAGCAAAGGCCATTTGCGCTTTCTCAATCGAACCTGCAGGTGCAGTTGTAATATGCATACGCCAGCGATCATCTTGATTTCCAAGGCTACTCAAAAGAGCTGCTGTATCTGAATGGGCAACAATGGTGGGGGTAAACATGAACCCGGCAACGCCGAATATAAAAGGCGCGGTTATTCCGCTTAGACGCGCCAGAACAGGGCGAGCCTTAGAACTCTTATTACGCACAAAACTACTCCAACAAAAACTATTACTCGGTACAATACTAGCTGTGATCATAACTCGTTAACCTTGATGAAGAGTTAATATAGATTTGCGCCTCCCGTACCTCTCTTTCATACCAATATTTGTGGCTAAAAAGAGATCAGGCGACAAAATCCACACAAACGATGGGTTTATTGATGATTGTTACGAAGAAAATCAACAAATCAGCTGAATTTGAGGTCGATTGAAGGAAAAATTAGACCAATTGTTCAAAATTAATTGCGAAAAAGCGTTGAAAAGCGCAAGGGTAGTTCAGGAGACTTCTTCTCTTCAAGGACGCGACAATTTCTAACACCGACATAAAAGCATCCAGTGCCCAACTAAAAACGCCAATTCAACATGGTGACAGAGCAGTAAATCCAATTCACGGTTTGCTATTTATGGCCAGCGGTATGTTTTTGTTTTCCATGGTGGATGCAATTGCAAAATTTTTAACCGATGATTTCCATCCCATTCAAATAATGTGGTCACGACAAACAGGTCTTGTAATCGGCGTATTGGTAATCGTGGTCTTTAAAGGTTTTTCGATTTTTAAAACATCCCGTCCGGGATTACAGATTACGCGCGGGATTGCCGCTGCAGGTTCTGGCACAGCCTTCATATTTGCTGTTGTCTACGTGCCGTTGGCAGACGCTGTCGCTGTCAGCTTTATCGCGCCATTTTTGGTCACCGTAATGGGCGTTGTATTCTTACATGAAAAAGTGGGTATCCGCCGTTGGACCGCGATTTCGATCGGCTTTCTAGCGACACTTATTGTGATCAGGCCGGGATTAGGCGTTGTCCATCCTGCCGTATTTCTGGTGGTTCTGGCTGCATCTCTCTTTGCAGTTCGGCAAATTCTATCGCGCGCATTGATCAATGATAGCGTGACAACAACTGTCGCATATACAGCTCTTGTGAGCGGCGCCTTTTTAACCATCCCCCTTCCCTTTGTTTGGCAAACGCCCTCTTGGGGGATTGATATTGTTTTGCTTGTGGCGTTGGCCGTTTTGGCAGGTATTGCTGAAATATGCGTGATAAAGGCTTTATCCATGACCCAAGCCGTGGTGCTTGCGCCAGTGCATTACACACTCATAATATGGAGCACGTTTTATGGCTTTTATATTTTTGGGGATTTTCCAGACATGTGGACATGGATTGGTGCCATTATTATTGCGCTATCGGGTATATACACTGTTTATCGCGAACACCTGTTATCGAAACAGAAAACGTAAATCCATAGAGAGTTCTCAATTATGATAAAAACACCAAAGCTTGTGATCTTTGATTGTGATGGCGTTCTGGTTGATAGTGTCCTGGCCCATAGCGAAGTTATGTCTGAGAACTTTGCTCGGTACGGTTTGCATATGTCACCAATTGAAGTGCGTGATGTTTTGGGCGCGGGCAAGATGTCTGAAATTGGGGAAGCAGCTAAAAAATTAGGTGCGCAACTACCAGAGCATTGGCTTGATGAAATTTATACAGAAATATTTGACCGGTTGCGCGAAGGTGTTGCACTTATTCCGCACATTAAGGATGTGGTTGGAAAAGTTGTCACTGCAAATATTCCGATCTGTGTTGCATCCAATGGCAGTGTTGAGAAAATGAAAATTATGCTGGGGTCTAGCGGTATCCTCGAGTTTTTCGACGGCGCGATATTTTCAGCCCATGACGTGAAATCATGGAAACCAGAACCGGGATTGTTCCTGCATGCAGTGGATAAGATGAACGTTCATGCAACAGATTGTATTGTGATTGAGGATAGCCCAACGGGAGCTGATGCTGCAAAACGCGCAGGCATTGCATGCCTTGGGTTTGCTGCGGAGACAAATCCATCGGAGTTGACTGCATTCGGAGCCCACGCTTTTGATGATATGCGCGACGTTCCAAAGCTTATTGGTATTGAATAAGCATGGGTGTGTATTTCGGGCTGTTCGTTTTCTCGTTGCTAGCAGCGACACTGTTGCCCGGTGGCTCTGAGATTGGTCTCGCTGCCCTGCTCACCTCTGATGAGCATTCGGTCTTGTTGCTTATCATGTTTGCGACCGTCGGCAATGTGCTTGGTTCTGTTGTGAATTGGTGCCTTGGTCGATACTTTAATCATTTTCAGGATAGGCCGTGGTATCCGATCAAACCTGATCAAATGCATCGAGCTGAAAGCTGGTATCATAAATATGGTCGGTGGAGCCTGTTAGCTAGCTGGGTTCCAATCATCGGTGACCCCCTCACCTTAATTTCCGGTATCTTACGCGAACCACTTTTTAGTTTTCTCCTCCTAGTGACAATGGCAAAACTTGCGCGCTATCTTGTGGTCACAGTGCTCGTACTACAAATCATTTGAACTGGATCTTCATGCCTCGCACTCAAATTTTTGGTCACTTGGCGATGCTCAGCCTGTCATTTCTTGTCGCTGGTTCCTTCAGCCTTGGTTCGACCATTGCCCATCTTGCACCACCCGATGCCCTTACCGCACTAAGATTTACTGCTGGCGCCATTCTCATGGGTTCGATCGCTATTTTTTCTGGTAAAGTAAAAGCCGATCACGTCAAACGCGGTTGGCGCTTTTTACCGTTGGGCGGGCTTTTCTCAATCTACTTCGTCACCATGTTTGAAGCGCTGAAAATCACACAGCCTGTGTCTACCAGCGCCGTCTTCACACTCGCGCCACCGCTTACAGCTATCTTCAGCTATTTTATTTTAAGGCAAGTTTCTACCAAACGCATAACAATGGCGCTCATCATTGGCGCAATCGGTGCCTTATGGGTGATTTTTCGCGCAGAATTATCAGCCTTTTTAAACTTCAACATTGGCAAAGGCGAAGCAATTTTCATTATCGGTGTAATGGCTCACGCTTTATATACACCGCTTTTTCGGAAACTCTCTAAGGGCGATCCAGTTATCGTATCAACATTTGGTGTAATGCTTGGTGGCGCGCTCG
>CAJQOR010000450.1 GCA_905479965.1 uncultured Rhizobiaceae group bacterium
CCATCATGACAATCCGGTCGCTGATGCGCGTCGCAAAGCGCATTTCGTGTGTGACAATCACCATTGTCATACCGCCAGAAGCAAGCAACTCGATAGTTTGTAGGACCTCTCCAACAAGCTCTGGATCCAGCGCCGAGGTTGGTTCATCAAACAGCATGACCTTTGGCTCCATCGCAAGAGCCCGGGCAATCGCGACGCGCTGTTTTTGACCACCCGAAAGCTGGTGCGGATATTTTTTCGCGTGGGCAACCATTCCCACTTTCGCAAGCGTGTCTATCGCTCTTCGACTGAGCTCTACCATCGTGCCCATGCCATGATAGCTCGGAGCCATCATGATGTTTTCGAGTACCGTTTTGTGAGGAAACAGATTGAACGACTGAAACACCATCCCAAGATGCACAACATCTTGGTGGAACGACTTGGCGAGCTTATAGCCGTTTTTAGTGTTGATCCAGTCGTCCCCATGGAAACTGATCGAACCAGCATCAATGTCTTGAAGCGCATTGATTGTTCGGATCAGCGTGGTCTTGCCCGACCCAGAAGGTCCAATGACGCTGACCACTTCGCCTGACCTCACCTTCAACGAAATTCCGTTTAGGACAGTTTTTTCACCGAACGTTTTGGAAATACTGTCCATTTCAATGACAGTGTCTTCGCCGATACAGCGTTCAGTTTTTGACGGGGAACTTCGTTTATTGCTGTCACTCACTTCAATTTCTCCCGGGCTACGGCGAGTGACATCCATACGTCGTTCGATCCACCCAAGGGCCCATGTAAAGATCGTCACAATCAGAACATAATAGAGAGAAACAGCGACAAGCGTTTCGATTACCAGGAAGTTTCGCGTGTAGAGCCGCTGCCCGACTAGGAGTATTTCAGCTAGAGAGATCACAGACACAAGAGACGTCAGCTTTACAATGGTGATGAATTGATTCCCCAAAGTTGGAAGAGCGACTCGAAAGGCCTGCGGAATAATTATGTTTCTATACTTCCCAAGTGAACGGATGCCGAGAGCGTGTGCCGCCTCATCTTGGCCTTTGTCGATTGACAAAAGTCCCCCGCGATGGATTTCAGCAATATAAGCCGTTTCGCTAACCACTAGTGCGATCAACCCGGCCCAGAATGGATTGGACAGAACAGGGCGTAGGCCAGGGATGATCTGCGGAAGATTGTAAACGAAGATCAACAGCACCAGCAAAGGGAGGCTGCGAAAAAACCAGATATAAGTTCCTGCCACCTGACGCAGCCATAAAGGGCCAGAGGTGCGCACGAGTGCAACAAAGAAACCGGTCACGACGCCAATCGTCCATGTTAGGATGCTCAGCCAAGCGACCAGCAATGATGCCGTCCAGAAATCTCGAAAACTTACGAGACTAAAAAGATAATTCCAATCAAACTGCATATTGTGTTTCCCCTTAAGTAAAATGCCACGCCGATTTGGCGTGGCACCAACGTTTTGGTCTGTTATCTGGGAGGACTATTGACCGACAGCTTTTTTGAAATCTTCGTCTGTTGGACGGTCAACATTGTACCTATCCAAAAGCGTTTGATAGGTGCCGTCAGACTCTAGTTCATCAATGGCCGAACGGATGACTTTAGCCAATTCGTCATTACCTTTCTTGACGCCAAAACCTACGATCACAGGGTAGAACTGCTCTTTAGATGAAACTTCAATGCGACCATTGAGAGTAATAACTGCATTCCCAAGCACAGCTGAGTCTTCAACTTGAGCCTGAATGCCTCCTGATAAAAGTGCTTGTGTCGCTTCTGGTGAAGTCGGGAATTCGCGTGAATCAATAGGGTTGCTGGCGCATATCCCCTTGTTCATGGAAGTAAATTCTTCAAGCCATGCTGCACCCTTGATTGAACCCACAACTACACCGCAGAGGTTATCAGGCGAGGCAAAGGAATTGCCACTACCAGTGGCGACAGCGATCGACACGCCAGTTTTCATGTAGGGAATATAATCGATGACTTTGGCGCGGTCAGGTTTTACGTAAAGTGTAGATGCAATCAGATCAAACTGACTGCCGTTCACTCCGAGTATGAGATTTTCAAAGCGCGTATCCAGAAACTCCACATTGATACCCGCCTTTTCAGCAATTGCAGACATGAGTTCCACATCGAAGCCCGCAGGCTTTTTAGCATCATCGAAATAGTTGTACGGCGGATATGTCAGATCGGTGCCAACCGATAGCTTGCCTTCCGTAAGCGTGCCTTGTGCAAATGCGTGAGATGCGTTCAGCACCAATGCTGAAAGCAGTCCGACTTTGATTAAATGTTTCATTAACTTCTCCCTTGTGTTGCCTGCACAGCAGCGCGCGGCTATGAACGTTTTTTCGTGCTTTAGTAAGCTGAACCGATTGGATCATCGAGGTTATGGCGCTCTGTCCCCTTGAGCGGCGGGTTGAAGACGCTGACCAACACAAGGTCTGTAGTCTTTCCCCCTCTTAAAAAGTGCCGATCATTTTCGTCCAGCACATAGATGTCGCCTTTACGAATTGGGAACACTTTGCCATTCATATCTTCCACTTCGCCTTCACCATCGATGCAGTAACAAGCCTCAAGGTGGTTACGATAGTGAAGTTCGGATTCGGTTCCGGCTTTTACGACAGTATGACAAACGGTGAAGCCCATATTATCTGTCTCAGTCAGCAGACGATGGCTGGTTCCATTTCCCCAATGAACGAAGTTCTCTGTTGTTTCGACCTCAGTCAGCGATCTGACATACATGCTACACCTCTAATGTAAAAATAATTTGCTATACCCACCTATTCAATCTACAAAAGCTTGAATAATAGTGCGATTTCAGCAGCAAATACAGAATATGTCAGTAAATGAGAGGCATCAAATGATCTTTTTTTACATAAATTGTAGGAAAAACTAACAATGAAACTGCCACCACTCTCCGCCCTTCGTGCCTTTGAAGCCACTGCGCGTCATCTTTCCTTTTCAAGAGCCGGCGATGAGTTGTTTGTTACTCATGCGGCCATCAGTCATCAGGTGCGCCAACTTGAGGAATGGTTCGAAATGAAGCTCTTCTTTAGACAGGGACGGAGCATCAAAATGACTAGACCAGGAGACGCCTTATTCCGTAATCTCTCACCAGCATTGGTTCAGATTGCCGAAGCATGTGCGCGAGTGAAGGCAATGGGAGAGAAGGAAACTTTAGTAGTTGGCTGTATTCCATCTATCGCAAGCCGTTGGTTAGTTCCAAATCTTCCGTTGTTCACAGAAACAAATCCAGATTTGGAAGTCAGTGTCCTGTACGCATCCGCCAACCAAGAATTTTCACGTGGTGATCTGGATGTGCTCATCACATTGGGCAAGGAGAATTCCGTGAATGTAGAATCACAACACCTGTTTTCTCGCTTAACTAAACCGGTGTGCAATCCCAAGTTTCTTGAGGAGCATGGCCCCTTTGTTTCACCGGAACATATCGCTCAGGCACCACTGTTGCACGACGAAGATCGTGGAGGATGGCGCGCTTGGTGCGAAACTGCTGATACTCAATGGGCAGAGGGCGACAGTTGGCCCGTCTATCAAGACTTCAATCTGCTTGTTACGGCAGCCAT
>CAJQOR010000451.1 GCA_905479965.1 uncultured Rhizobiaceae group bacterium
ATTCAGCCCGTTCGGATAAAAAACCGTATCCGGGGTGAACAGCATCCGCGTCTGTTTCCTTGCAAGCTGCGATTATCTTATCAATAATAAGGTAGCTTTCCGCCGCAGGTGCGGGGCCAATATGCACAGCTTCATCTGCCATAGAGGTATGGAGCGCATTTTTATCCGCATCGGAATAAACCGCAACGGTCGCAATTCCCATCTTTTTGGCTGATTTAAATACGCGGCAAGCAATTTCACCGCGATTGGCAACGAGGATTTTCGTGATCATCTGTAATTTTCCTCTTCAAAACTTTTTGGGAAGCTGGCACGTGCAATATATTCGTCAATATAGAGCATGGCTTCGTAATCTTGCGGGTCAAAATTATCATCCATGGGTTTGACCTCGCGCATAAACAACGTACCGATACGCCCTGCATCTAAATTGCCGCGCTCAAATGGCTCATCACCAAACGCATTCCATAAACAAGCAAGAAAATTGGTGTCAGCTTCGATCAAAATTTTCTTGCGATCAGGATGGCGCTCGCGCTTTTCAATTTTTGTCGCAACAGGTGCCGCACGTCGAATGGTGAACTGAAAATCAGTCCCCGGAAGCCGCGATGGAAAACCGCGATGTTTTAACATGTAAGGTAATTTAGGCATATTGTTCCCTATAGCGGCATGTTGTTGTGTTTTTTAAACGGCTCATTTGTCTGCTTGGTTTTTAGCATTTCAAATGCGCGCGCAACACGGCGGCGGGTTGAGTGGGGCATAATCACTTCATCGACAAACCCGCGTTGGGCGGCAATAAATGGATTAGCAAAACGATCTTCATATTCTTTCGTGCGCTCGGCAATCTTTTCAGGTTGATCAAGCTCAGAGCGATATAAAATTTCTGTCGCGCCCTTTGCGCCCATCACGGCAATTTCAGCGGTTGGCCATGTGTAATTCACATCAGAACGAATATGTTTGGATGCCATCACATCATACGCGCCGCCATAGGCTTTGCGGGTGATCACAGTGACCATCGGCACATTGGCTTCCGCATAGGCAAATAACAGTTTTGCACCATGTTTGATGATGCCGCCATATTCTTGAGCCGTACCAGGTAAGAAACCTGGAACATCTACAAATGTAAGAAGCGGAATATTAAACGCATCACAAAAGCGAATGAAACGCGCCGCTTTTTTAGAAGAATCAATATCCAAACACCCTGCAAGCACCATAGGTTGGTTTGCAACAACGCCGACGGTATCGCCATTAATGCGAATAAAGCCGGTTAGAATATTGCCTGCATAATCTTTCTGGATTTCATAAAACTGGCCTTCATCGGATGTTTTGGTAATCACTTCATGCATGTCATAGGGCATGTTTGGATTTTCAGGCACCAAAGTATCAAGTGATTCTTCTGTTCGGGTGACAGGATCAGTTGTTGGCAGATAGGGCGCACCATCGCGATTTGAAAGTGGAAGAAAATCGTAAAATTCGCGGATTTGCAGCAAAGCTTCAACATCGTTTTCAAAAGCGCCATCTGCAACAGATGATTTCTTTGTATGGGTGGATGCGCCGCCCAATTCTTCGGCTGTGACAATTTCATTTGTGACGGTTTTCACTACATCGGGGCCTGTGACAAACATGTAACTTGTGTCTTTGACCATAAAGATAAAGTCGGTCATGGCCGGTGAATATACCGCGCCACCCGCACATGGGCCCATAATGACGGAAATCTGTGGTACAACGCCTGATGCTTGCGCATTGCGCCAAAAAACCTCGGCATAACCGCCAAGTGAAGCCACACCTTCTTGGATGCGCGCGCCGCCTGAATCGCAAAGGCCAATTACTGGAACACCGTTTTGAACGGCCAAATCCATGATTTTGCAAATTTTCTCAGCATGGGTTTCAGACAGCGATCCACCAAAGACGGTAAAGTCTTGTGCATAAAGATAAACAGGGCGGCCGTTAATTGTGCCCCAGCCTGTGACAACGCCATCACCGGGCGGTTGGCTCTCGCTCATACCAAAATCAGTGCAGCGATGGGTTTTATACATGTCGTATTCTTCAAACGTGCCTTCGTCTAAAAGAACATCTATGCGCTCGCGGGCTGTTAACTTGCCCTTTTTATGCTGCGCATCAATGCGTCGCTGTCCACCACCAAGCTTTGCTTCTTCACGGCGTTTTTCTAGTTCATCAAGTATGTGCTGCATATCAACCCCTTTGTTAATCCATGCTTATAAAGCACTTTCAGCGAAAAATAAGACTTGAAAATGCAACATAGTCAGTTTAGCAAATATTGCATATTTAATTTTGCAAAGTTGTAAATATGCGCGGACGAAAACTATTTGTTGGCAGAAACATCAAAGCTATTCGGCAAAACAATAAGCTGACACAGGCAAATTTTGCTGATCAGTTGGGCATTTCAACGAGCTATCTCAATCAGATTGAAAATAATCAACGCCATTTAACCGCAACAGTATTGCTGGCATTGGCCGAAAAGTTTGCCGTTGATATCACCACATTATCTGAAGACGATAGTGATCGCTTGCTTGCGGATATGGCCGAAGCGCTTGCAGATCCACTATTTGGTGGGGAAGCACCCAGCGTTCAGGATTTAAAGCTTGTCTCCCAAAGTGCACCTGCGGTGGCCAAAGCGTTTTTATCCATGCACCAGGCATTGCGCCATGCAGGTGAGCAATTGGCAGAGCTTGATGACACGTTAGAACGTAGCGGCGCGCTCACCGATCCCTCACCTTATGAAGAAGTGCGTGATTTCTTTCACTATTTGGATAACTACGTTCATGATTTGGATGTTTTAGCTGAAAAACTCTCCAGTAGTTTTGATCATCGTGGGCAAAAAAACTTACGTGCATTTGCCGATCATATCGAGCGCAAGCATCGTGTGCATGTGTCTTTATCAAGCGGTGAAGAAAAAGATCGTGTGATTAGATCTTATGATGAAAACGCGCGCATATTACGACTGAATAGCCAAGCCAGCCATGCAACAAATACATTTCAAATCGCGCACCAAATAGCTTTTTTGGAGCATCAAAAAACCATTGATAACATTATCGCGCAAGCTGAACTCAGATCAGAAGATGCACAAGATATTTGTAGGATTGGCTTGGCAAATTATTTCGCAGGTGCTGCGACACTGCCTTATAGCGTTTTTTGGAAACAGCACGCGAATATCGCCATGATCTTGAAATGTTGGCAGATTATTTTGGTGCAAGCTTAGAGCAGGTTGCTCACCGCTTGAGCACATTGCAACGACCTGGGGCAAAAG
>CAJQOR010000452.1 GCA_905479965.1 uncultured Rhizobiaceae group bacterium
GTACTTATACTGGTCAATATCAATCTCTTTGACCTGATCAATTGTTTCCTGCACCGCTGGCATGGAATACTCCTTTATTCACAAATCAACCTCGCCCAAATAGCAATGGGTGAATTTGTCATGATTGCTCAAAGCCTTTGCCTTGAATTTATTCTAGCAACTAAACAGAAGCTAACTTTTCCGATTGGCGTGACAAACGCCTTTCATTCATCTTTTCAAATACTTGTAGAAATCTTTCAATATCTTCATCTGAGGTTTTAGGCCCCATACTCACACGCAATGCTCCTGAATGTGCATCTGCATTCATTGCCACTAATACGTGACTTTCACTCACCTTACCAGACGAACACGCAGATCCAGAAGAAGCTGCAATTCCTTCCATATCAAAAGCAATTTGCATTGTCTCTGATTTCATCCCCGGCAATGTGAAACACGTTGTGTTATCTATACGTTCAACACCCTTGCCATGGATCACTAAATCAGAGGCTAAATTTTGCATATTTTGCTCTAATTGATCCCGTTTGTTTCCAATATCTTGAAACACATGTAGGTTCTTAAATGCAACTTCACAAGCCGCACCAAAGCCACTTATCCCAATTAAATTCTCTGTGCCTGCCCGATGGCCTTTTTCATGGCCGCCACCAACAATCAAAGGAGACGGCATGAGGATCTCGCCTTTTGAGATAATAGCGCCAACGCCTTTGGGACCACCGACCTTGTGAGATGACACAATGAGAAAATCAGCATCCATCTCAGCAATCGATATTGGTTTCTTACCCAGCACCTGCACAGCGTCAATCACCACCAAAGCATTGTGTGAACGCGCACAGGCTACAGCGTCTTTGATGGGTTGAAGAACCCCAGTCTCATTATTTGCCGCTTGCAAGGCAAGCATGGGCAAACCTTTTGACTGGTCATGTTCGGACAACTGTGCTTCAAGCTGGACGAGATCAATACGCCCATGCACATCGACACCAATCACAACGACATCTTCAGTTGAAAACCGCCCACCCGTTAAAAGGCAAGGATGCTCGACAGCAGAAACGTAAAGCTTGGATATTTTTAGGTTAGAGCGCCCCATTTTAAAATACGGCGTTAGCAGATGCGTTGCAGATTCCGTGGCGCCAGAGGTAAATGTGATATGAGCTGCTTCTGCAGAACAAAGTTTTGCAAGATGTTCGCGCGCAGAATTGATAATTTTGCGGGCTTGCTGCCCTTCTTTATGCACCGATGATGGATTCCCAAGCTCATCCATGGATAGCAACATAGCTTCACGTGCACCATCAAGGAGCGGCGCAGTAGCGTTATAATCCATGTAAACCCGTGTTTGCATCTTTAAAATCGACCTTTTTGCAAGCATTTTCACTTTCATGACGTTTATGCTTGAATTTTTGACCCCGCTTGGCCTATGAAGCTTCGATATCAAAGTATCGCGCAGTCATAGCTACTTTTGAACTATTCTAAACTAGCTTCTAGTAAGACCTACAGTCTTCGTCAAGGCTTGCGCAACGAATTCCCTGATTGACCCAAATATTTTTGGGAAAATTAGGCCAAATAAATTGGAGTAAATATGCCTGAGGTGATTTTTAATGGTCCAAGTGGCCGCCTAGAAGGTCGTTATCAACCTGGTACTGAAAAAAACGCACCGATTGCTATTATTTTGCACCCGCACCCACAATTTGGTGGAACAATGAACAATAAGATCGTTTATGATCTCTTTTATATGTTCCAACAACGTGGGTTTACAACGCTTCGTTTTAATTTCCGCGGTATTGGCAGAAGTCAGGGTCAATTTGACCATGGTGCAGGTGAATTATCCGATGCAGCAGCAGCGCTTGACTGGATCCAAACGTTGCATCCAGATTCGAAAAATTGCTGGGTGGCCGGTTATTCATTTGGTGCTTGGATCGGTATGCAGTTGCTCATGCGCCGTCCTGAGATCGAAGGCTTTATGTCCATTGCACCTCAGCCAAACACCTATGACTTCTCATTTTTGGCGCCCTGCCCGTCATCTGGCTTAATTATCCATGGTGATGACGACCGCGTTGCACCTGAAAAAGATGTTCAAGCACTTGTTGATAAATTACGTACGCAAAAAGGTATTTTGATCACACAACAAACAATGCTTGAAGCGAACCACTTCTTCACGGATAAAACCGATGCACTCATTACAGAATGTGCAGACTATCTTGATCGTCGCTTAAACGGTGAACTTGTGCCTGAGCCTAGACCATCCAAGCGTCTTCGCTAAATAGTAGTTTAAGTCGTAATTGTTAGACCAAAGCCCTTGATCAATTGGGCTTTGGCAAAACTCACCTGACCAGATGTGAAAATTGCAATATCATGTTCAGGGATAAATTGATCATTCCCCTTCCGGTCCAATAAACTAATGGCATGACGCGCAATCGCTTCAGCTGGATCTAACCAATCGACGGGCCATTTTGCCACCTGACGAAACTTATTGACCAAAAACGGGTAGTGCGTGCATGCAAGCACGACAATATCTGTGCGCTTGCCATCTTTTTCTAAAAAACATTGATCAACAATTGTCGTCAATTGCGAACGTTCAACAACATCCCCGCGCATATAGGCTTCGCAAAGCCCCGCCAAGTCTTCTGATCCTACCAAGCGTACATGACAGCTTTGGGCAAAAGATTGAATAAGATCACGCGTATAGGCACGTTTGACCGTGCCCGGAGTTGCCAAAACCGATATAAGCCCTGAG
>CAJQOR010000453.1 GCA_905479965.1 uncultured Rhizobiaceae group bacterium
TTTTAACTCACGCGCAGCTTTTGCAAAGCCGTTGTGTTTAACAACAGTGTGAAAGACAGCCAGGCTTTTCAAATCTCTAATCATTATATCAAAAAACTTTATAAAGTTGAAACAATATACATAATTGTTTGATATTGAGCAATGCCGTATTTTCCTTTCAACAGAAATTCGAAAGGAAAATTTATGTTTAAAAAACTTATGGCAGCGAGCCTGCTATCCCTAACCATCGCCACACCAGCGTTATCAGATGTAGAAAAAAACAAAGCGTTTGTTGGCGCAGCGTTAAATGAATTGTTCGTCGAAAAAGATGTAACAGCAGTCGACCGATATTTTGGTTCACAATACATCCAGCATAACCCTGATGTTGCCTCTGGAGCACAAGCGTTAAAAGGCCTTGCAGGTTATCTGGCCAATAACGAGAACTTTAAACTTCACTCATACCGCATAATTGGAGAAGGTGATTTGGTAGCAACTCATTCAGTTTATGAAGGTTTTGCCGAAGTTCCACTTGTCGCATTTGATGTGTTTCGGCTTGAAGAGGGACGCATTGTTGAGCATTGGGATAATTTGGCGCCCGTCGTGACAGACACTGCCAATGGAAACAGTCAGGTTGATGGTGACACAAAAGTTACAGATCATGACAAGACAGCCCAAAACAAAGCGTTAGTTGAAGAATTCGTTGAAAAAGTTATGATTAGGGGCGAAGCGAGCGATTTGACCAAGTATGTCTCTCCTGAAACTTATATTCAGCACAATCCGCAAGTTGCAAATGGACTAGATGGTCTCGGTGCGTTCTTGAAATACCTCGGTGAAAACCAGATTAAGTTCTATTATACAAAACGCCATCTTACAGTTGCTGAAGGTAACTTCGTTCTAACCGCCTCAGAAGGTGTCTTTGGAGACAAAGCGCAAGCGTTTTATGATCTTTTCAGGGTGGAAAATGGTTTGATTGTTGAACATTGGGATGTCATTGCCGAAATGCCAGGGGTGGACGCCAAGCATAACGAAGATAAAAAATTCTAAAGACTTATAAAAATATTAAAATGGGTCGGTAATTAACGCCGACCCATGATCTGTTTTATCCGACAGCCAGCGCAGCTTCATATTCCTCAGAGCGCAGCGTCCATTCCTCTTCAAGGGTTTGCACTTGCATTAAGAGTTCCCCACGTGTTTTGGTGACGTCGGTCACTTTATCGGGGTCTTTTTCATAAATGTCTGGATCAGCTAATTGTGCGTCAATCGTTGCAATTTTTGCTTCAACCTTCTCAATTTTATTTTCAACTTCAGTGACTTTACGCTTCAACGGCTTGTATTTTTCTCGCGCTTGCGCTGCGCGCTTGCGTTGATCCGCTTTGGACAGTTTTTTAGGCGCATCGTCATCAGATTTTTTCGACTTGGTTTTACCGCCCACAACAAGATCACGATATTCGTCCATATCACCTTCATAGGTCGATACAGTTCCCTCGTTAACGATCCACAGGCGGTCGACCGTTGCCTCAATCAAATAGCGATCATGGCTGATGAGGATAACAGCACCTTCATAATCAGTTAATGCTTGAATAAGGCTTGTGCGGCTATCGATGTCCAAGTGGTTGGTTGGCTCATCGAGAATGAGAAGATGAGGCCCATCAAATGTAGCTAATCCCATCAAAAGGCGCGCTTTTTCACCACCGGACAGCTTTTCAACGACAGTGCCCATTTTCTCAGATGTTAGACCCATTTGGGCAACGCGTGCGCGCACTTTAGCTTCAGGCGCTTCTGGCATGAGGGCACGAACATGCTCAACAGGTGTTTCTCCAGCATGCAGATCATCAAGCTGATGCTGCGCAAAGAAGCCGATATTGAGTTTTGTGACGCGAACAAGTTCACCTGTTTGATTTTGCAGGCGATCTGAAATCAATTTGGCAAAGGTTGATTTACCGTTTCCGTTCATCCCTAAAAGCGCAATCCGATCATCTGCATCAATCCGCAATGTGATATCACTTAAGATAGGCTTGCCAGTTTCATATCCGCAAGATGCGTTATCTAACTTGATAATAGGGGATGAAACAGGTTTTTTCGGGTTAGGGAAATTAAATTGTGAGACATTGGTTTGCACAACAGAGGCAACTGTGCCCATTTTCTCAAGTGCTTTAACGCGTGATTGAGCTTGCTTGGCTTTACTTGCTTTGGCTTTGAAGCGATCAACGAATTTTTGCAAATGCTGGCGCGCAGCTTCATTTTTAACATGCGCTTTTTCTTGCAAGATATCCTGTTCAGCTTTTTGACGCGCAAACTGATCGTAATTACCTTTGTAAAGCGTCAGCTTTTTCTGATCTAAGTGAATGATTGAATTGCAAGCATTGTTTAGCAAGTCACGATCGTGACTGATGATGATAGCCGTATAGGGATAGGAACGAATATAAGCTTCAAGCCAGAGTGTTCCTTCCAAATCAAGGTAGTTGGTTGGCTCATCAAGCAGAAGAAGATCAGGTTGCGAGAACAAGATTGCTGCTAATGCGACACGCATGCGCCAACCGCCAGAAAAGCTTGATGCAGGGCGTTGTTGTGCCTCTTGATCAAACCCAAGACCTG
>CAJQOR010000454.1 GCA_905479965.1 uncultured Rhizobiaceae group bacterium
CGATGATAAGCGGAATGGACAAATACCACAGACCAGAACCAGGCCCAAGTAATGTTGCAAGAACCGCCAACCCCATGCCAACAATGCCATACCAAACAGCGCGTTTGGCGCTTTCTTGACCAGACAAACCACCAAGCGACAAAATAAAGAGGACTGCTGCAACAACGTATGCAGCTGTAGTAAGACCTAAACTCATTTAACTTCTCCCCTTAAGATTTCTGGAACATGGCAAGCATGCGACGCGTGACTAGGAAGCCACCAAAAATATTCAAACTCGCCATAAAGACCGACAATGCAGCAAGCAGAATGACCAGTATTGAACCAGAACCGATTTGCATCAAAGCACCCAAAATGATGATTGATGAAATCGCATTTGTAACGGCCATAAGAGGCGTATGTAATGAGTGGCTTACGTTCCAAATAACCTGGAAACCGATAAAGACCGACAGAACGAATACAATAAAGTGCTGCATAAAGCTAACAGGTGCGACCATACCAACACCAAGCACAAGAAGACCACCTGCTAACAGCAACCCAACTTGTTGACGTGTTGCTTTCTTAAAGGCTGCTGCTTCTTCTGCGGCCAATTCTTCAGGAGTTTTTTCCGGCTCTTTTGGTTTTGCAGCAGCAATTGCAGCAATCTTGGGCCTTGGAGGTGGGAAAGTAATCTCTTTTTTATGCGCAACAGTTGCACCGCGGATTACATCATCTTCCATGTTATGGACGATAACACCATCTTTTTCGGGTGTCAGATCTGTCATCATGTGACGAACGTTTGTTGCATAAAGCGTCGACGACTGCGCGGCCATTCGACTTGGAAAGTCTGTGTAACCAATAATGGTAACGCCATTTTCCGTTTCGATCTTTTCGTCTTTAACGGTTAGATCGCAGTTTCCACCACGTTCGGCTGCCAAATCGACAACAACTGAACCAGGCTTCATGGCTTCAACCATATCTTTGAGCCACAGTTTTGGTGCATCACGACCAGGAATGAGCGCTGTAGTGATAACAATATCGACATCAGGCGCTTGCTCACGAAAAAGCGCTAATTGCTTTTCGCGGAACTCCGGTGATGAAGGTGCAGCATATCCACCCGTTCCGGCTCCATCTTGATTGTCATCAAAATCGAGGAACAAAAACTCTGCACCCATGGATTCAATTTGTTCGGCTACTTCCGGACGCACATCAAATGCGCGCACGATAGCGCCCATGCTTTGTGCAGCTCCAATGGCTGCAAGGCCAGCAACACCGGCGCCAACAACCATAATTTTAGCTGGGGGTACTTTACCCGCTGCAGTAATTTGACCCGTGAAAAAACGACCAAAATTATTGCTAGCTTCAACAACCGCACGGTAACCGGCGATATTTGCCATAGATGACAATGCATCCATTTTTTGCGCACGAGAAATACGTGGCACCATATCCATTGCGACCAATGAGCTGCCTGCGTCTGCCGCGGCTTTCATAAGTTTTTCATTATCCGTTGGATAAACGAAACTGATGATCGTTTGACCATCACGCATTTTTTTAGCTTCAGCTGCACTTGGCGGACGAACCTTTGCCACAACATCGGCTTTGTCCCAAAGATCTTTCGCCGTTTTGACGACTGTTGCACCAGCCTCTTTATAATCAGCATCGGCAAAACGAGCCGCAGTACCCGCTCCACTTTGAATTATGCAATCATAGCCAAGCTTTTGTAATTCTTTGACGGATTGCGGTGTCATCGCGACGCGATTTTCATCCTTCGCCGTTTCTTTCGGCGTTCCAATTATGGTCATGTCTTTTCCTATCAATCCGAAGCTTATTTTCTCACCCCGGAAAATTGTTTTGGATTGGCACCCAGCAAGTCACTGATTTAAAGTGATAGGAATGCATACAGAAACTGAGCACCAAAGCAAATAGGCAGCACGAATTCTAATCGTTTTAAATTGAATTAACTTGTTATTTCCAAAGAAAATGTCCCGCATTGCGGGCGCGCAAGCCATGCAACTCACTGGATTATAATGTTCATCTTTTCAAGAAATTGAAAGTTGTGCCAAACCAGCGTCGGCATGGGTTCAGACTTAATTTGCGCGCGGGACAACCAAAGGGTCAGCTAAATCGATGCGCACACCATCGCGATGTGTTGGTTCGCTCAACGTTATATTATCTTCAACCGTTTCAAAAAGCGCTGTTAAACTATCTTCCTCATGGTCCCAGATATGGCCATTGTGAACTTCATCCTCACGCTTTTTATCGATCATCGAAATTGGGTAGGTGAAATGTAGTGTATAGGGGTCATCACCGCGCGCTTTGATCAGCCATTCAAATGTTTGACGTTCAGGATTACCATGCTCACCATCACCACAGAAAATGTAATGATCGGCGGTCAATCGCTTAAAGAAGTCAGGCGTGACGTTACGATCACTTCCGTGATGCTGCATTTTCAATACATCGACATGCATTGTTCCGCCCGCGGGTAATTTACCTGCAACCTCGAGCCCATCAATGATCTTACTGCCCAATGCATCGCCCGTTAATAGGATCGTCTTGTCATTCCTTTCAAGCAAGACGACCAAACTTGAAAGATTAGTTACACTGCTATCTTGAGATAGACCTGCAACAACGGCTTCGCGTTCGTTCCGCCCTAACCCTTTAT
>CAJQOR010000455.1 GCA_905479965.1 uncultured Rhizobiaceae group bacterium
CTTTGTAAATACAGATGCAGATGCAATCGAAGAACCTGTTACAGCTGCAAATACAGCATTGGCGCCAACCGTTGCCATGCCGATACCGCCAGTAATTTTGCGAAAACCTCGGCTCATAACTGTATAAATATCTGTACCCAAGCCGGCTCGGGACACAAGCAAACCCATCACGGTAAATAATGGAATGGTCGCAAATGCATATTCTTCCACGCCATCGCCAACTGCGATTTTTAGAAAGTTAAATGCAAGAATAGATTTGCCCGAGATCAACCAGATAGACACAAACGAAACCAAGCCCAGTGCGATCGGAATATACATACCGATATAGACGAGGAAGATGATTGCGACGACTGAAAACGCACCAATTTCTACAGGGGTCATGACAAGCTTCTTTTTTGGAGTTTATTCTTCATTAGGCTTCAACGTCTTTTGCTGTTTCCGCCATTGCTTTTTGGTGACTGCCAAACAGTTGTGTTTGTTCGCTATCAAGCAATGCTTTTAATAGAAAAATGATTGCACAAAGAGTTACGCTGAAGGCAATTGCCAATTTAACTGGCCACGTGGGGGCTGTGAAAATTCCAGGCGTACCTGCATATTCACATCGGCCAAATGCATCTGATAAATCCTGCATAAAATTACCGGTAAGAGCTGGACCAAATTCTGGTGCTACAAAGAAAGAACACGTCTCATACGATTCAACAAATTCAGGCCAAACTGTCCAAGCAATAAGGACCATGAAAACGCCTGCGACAAGGTCAATTACGCGCGAGATATTACGCGCCACCTTTGGCTTAAAACTATGTATGAGATGCAAAAATCCATCCGACCGTGTCAAACGGTTTGACCTAACAACATCAGGTAATTGTAAAAACACGATGAGTGCCAGAGAAAATATCACAAGTTCCACAACACCATTAATAGGGTCATGAAAAATACCTCTGGCAACGACATCCGCGTTTAAGATCGCAACAAGTGCAAAGATCAATATCGTTCCCATAGTATTTGCGACAATCGCAACATTAATGGACCCGTTGAAAAACCGGCGAAAGAACGCTGTAATCATAAAATTTTCCTCCGCCGATCAGGTTCTTAAAGTTCTGCTGCCCAGTCACGCAATGGTGTAAAGCCTGCATCTTTCAGCTTGCCCATATATGACTTAAGCATGTCAGAACCAGGAGCACCCGCAGAATCTAGCTTTTTAGCCCAATCAACCGCGATATTTGGCATTGAATCAGCCCATGCCTGACGCGCTTCATCGCTCATCTCAACAACTGTGCCACCACCAGCTTTAAAGGCTTCAATGGATTCAGCTGCGCGATCCATTGCGATACCCGCAACATGATCACGATATTCAAGTGCAACTTGTTGAAGAATTGACTTCACATCTTCTGGAAGCTTATTCCAAACATCTTTGTTAATCGTCACTGTTTTTGAATTCACAGCACCGAGATCAACCTTGAGCATATAAGGCGCAACTTCCGCAATCTTAAATGTTTTCGCCGCTTCAGGCCAAAGCATTGCAGCTTCTGTTACACCTGTTTGGATCATGTTATAAAATGTTGGAAGACCACCACGTACGCCCGCAGCCCCATCAATACCTTCAAGATATCTTAGGTTATAACCGGCACCGGCAACTTTCTTACCTTCTAAATCAGATAGTGAATTAATTGGAGTTTTTGAAAACAACTGATACGTATCAAGAACAACACCCGTTGCAAGATAGACCTGATTTTCAGCATCTAATTCTTTTGCCATTTGCGGATATTCACGAGCAATTTCATCAACCGCTTTTGCCACGACACGTGCATCAGCTGCAATAAATGGTGTGACAGCGGAAATACCTTGGCTTGGTAGCTTCGAGTTATGGAAAATGGTTGTAACAATGCCGATATCACCCAAACCAAGCTGGATGCCTTCTAAAACACCACGCGGCTTAACAATCGTTCCACCATAACCTTCTTGCCATTTGATTTCGTATTTACCACCCGCTGCAAGCTCTTCGTTCACACGCGGAATAAAGAAACCTGAAAATTCCTTCACCCACATTGAACGCTCAGGATAGCCATCAATGGCGATCATATTGATCGTCTCAACAGCTGATGCCGGCGTTGTGTGAACCACAGTGTTCGCACCAAGTGCCAACGCTGCAAGCACAACACTTGTCTTACTAATTTGTTTGACTAGTTTTAACATTTCTTTCCTCCCAAAATGCGTTTGAACTCAAAATAGACCTCAAACTAAATATATATAAATGAAACAGAGCCTCCTCAGACCACTTCAAAATCTGTTGTTTCATCTAATCGTTTTTGCGCACCCAACTCTCTTCAATTATAGTGCCCGCCTGCTTAAAGAGCTTTGATAGCGGGCAATATTTTGAAACTTCATCAGCCAATTTAGATAGTTCGCTCTCAGTTGCTGTACCATCCGCCGAAACTGTTAGCTTGATCTTTACAAACGGCACATCGATCTCCTCCTGGAGCGTAACCCCGCGCCGATCAAAATCACAAACAGCTGAAATATCTAAATGTCCGACATCAATTAAAAGCGTATTCGCACATTTATGCGCGATCACATTGGTACAGCCAATCAATGCTGCAAGTGCAGTATCCGTGGGTGTTGGCCCTAAATTCGTGCCGCCACGCGCTTCTGGTTCATCGATTGAAAAACTAAGATCACGAATTGAAATATTTGACAACGAATGCGATGGGCTTTCAGCTTTTGCTCTTAACTTAACCGTGGTTTGCTGTTTAAGATCAACCATTAAACAACCTCACAAACATCATCAAAAGCAAAGCGCGGCAAACGTTGGAACAACGCTGTCTCATCCGCATATCCAATATTACACAAGAAATTTGACTTAATTGACGTATCTTTGAAGAACTCTTCATCGATAACCTTGTTAGAAAACCCTGACATTGCGCCTATATCAAGCCCAAGTGCGCGCGCGGCAATCATCAAGTAGCCACCTTGCAATGTTGAATTACGAAATGCTGTTTCTTCAGAATATTCAGGCTTGTCTTTAAACAAATGACGTCTGTCTTCATGAGGAAATAGCTTCGGCAATTCCTTCCAAAACTCAGTGTCAAAAGCAACAATAACAGTCAGCGGCGCACCCATCATTTTTGGCACATTTGCGGGCTTAAGTGATGTTGCTACTCTCGCTTTACCTTCAGGTGTTTTCACAAACACAAAACGAGCTGGGCAGCCATTCATGCTAGTTGAACCCATTTTGACGATATCATAAAGTTTATGAATAACATCATCGCCAATTGGCTTATCAGTCCAAGCATAATGAGAACGCGCACCAGACAGAATAAGATCAATAGATGCCTCATCCAATTGGTTGATTTTAGCTTTCAAATCACGTGCATCTTTTTGCGCTGCTTCTCGTAACTTTGACAACTCTTCACCACTGGGTGCACTATTAGGCGCATTCATATTCATTCAACACTTCCCGAACTTAAAGGAATCTAACTTCCAATCTTCTATTTTCCAAAAATACCCACATTTATACCCATTCGTCAATAAATATCGATATTTTTTATTTGACCCAATTTTATTATAAAGTATGGTTTTGTAGATAATGTGGAGGAAATTGAAAAATGCCAAGCTGGAAAGACTATCGTCAAGCATCACAAGAACGCGGTTCACTTGCGTTTGAATTATATATTGTGGAATCAACACCCGCTATGCCGCCTGAACAGATGTTGGCTTTGTTATCTGAACATCTGGCCTATCAAGGAGAGATGGAAGCACAAGGCAAGCTATTCCTCGCTGGCCCACTCTCAGATGCAACAGGTGAAGAAATGAGCGGGGGTGGGATGATTGTTTACAATGCAAGCTCCTTAGAAG
>CAJQOR010000456.1 GCA_905479965.1 uncultured Rhizobiaceae group bacterium
GTTAAAAGTAGAAAACCTGGTGTTAACTTTGTCTGGCTAATGGGTGCTGATAATCTGGCAAACTTTCATCATTGGCAAAATTGGCAATTTATCGCCGGGCAATTTCCTATTGCAGTTATTGATCGGCCTGGATCAACACTATCTTATTTGTCATCACGCATGGCAAAGACATTTGCCAAAGCCCGACTTGATGAAACAGATGCTAAGCGTTTACCGTTATTAAAAGCGCCCGCTTGGACCTTTTTGCATGGCCCACGCTCAACACTATCATCAACTGCGATCAGAAACGCGGCTAAACAGCTGCAATAATAACTTTACCCGACATTGGGATTTGACTTGCTTCGCAACAGCATTCAATCGTATTATCTAAATGTCGAGGTAATTCATAACATTGCCCGATATAGGCGTGTTCTTATAGAAGAAAGGGATCAAGCTGAGAACAGCACACACAAAGACAGGGGCTGATAAAGCGCTGTCATCAGGTCAGAACTCTGGCGAAAATGCCGTGAAGGAGACCTTAAAAACTGTATTAGACTGCTTGGAAGAAGCCAAAGCAGAAAATACAATTTCAATTGATATTTCCGGAAAGTCGTCAATTGGCGATTATATGATTGTGACATCTGGACGTTCAAACCGCCATGTTTCCGCTATTTGCGATCAACTTATCAAAGACATCAAAGGCGCTGGCTCTTCGTCACCTCGTATCGAAGGGCAAAACGCAGGCGATTGGGTCTTGATGGATTGTGGAGATATTATTATTCACATCTTCCGCCCGGAAATCCGTGACTTTTATAATATTGAAAAAATGTGGATGACACCAGAAACAGATGATCAGGTCGTGCACTAGTTCATAGTGCTGTGATTTATGGACATCTCAATAGGCATGATGGAGCAACAATTCCAGCTCCATTTCACTGGCAGAAACAACTGGCCAATTGGCCAGAAAAGACGTTTGACGCCTTAATCTGCATTTATTTTAAAGCTGCTCTTATTTTAAGATTGACGATTATGCGCATTCATCTTTTTGCTGTAGGCAAATTAAAATCTGGTCCAGAGAGCGAACTTACCAAAAGATATCTGGATCGATTGTCAAAATCTGGCCCCGCGATTGGTCTCGAATTTGGTAGGATGACGGAAATCTCCGAAAGTCGCGCATCAAACGCTAATACGCGGAAATCCGATGAAAGCGCATTGCTCGATAAGGCCATACCCGACAATGCAAAACTGATCATTTTGGATGAGGTTGGTGAAACGATTTCCTCAGATAAATTTTCAAAAATGCTCGCAAACCTGCGCGACAATGGCGATCGGGATGTGATTTTTGCAATTGGCGGTGCAGATGGCCATGCAGATACATCACGCCAGAAGGCATATAAAACGCTATCCTTTGGTAAAATGACTTGGCCACACCAAATGGCGCGTTTCATGTTGGCTGAACAATTATACCGCGCTGTTACAATTCTTTCAGGTCATCCTTATCATCGCATATAAGAAACAATCTCGTTTGGGTTATCCTGCAATGCCCCATTGCAAACACAAGTTTGTGAGATGACAATAAACCAGTAATTTGAGTATATTACGATAAATCACTTGAATAAGGTTCGATCAACAGCACCCATGAATTTGAACGCAACCAAATATCTTAAAACCGCAATCGGTTTTGCTGCATTTTTTGCAACTGCGAGCCTGTCCTTTGCACAAGATAATGGCGTACCCAATGGCGAAGATCCAACTAAATCCCTCGAACAAAATCGCACACAAACCGAGGCTGAAATAAATGCGCTACAAAGCGAAACTGCGCAAATTACATCAACGCTAAAACGTCTTGAAAATGATATTCAGTCCCTCAAGAAAGATCGCGAAACACTCGAAACCAAATTAGGTGCTGCCGAACAACGTCAAAATATATTAGATGAGCGGATCGTTAACGGCGAGGAAAAACTCACCGAGCTCGAAGACCGCGAAGCGATTGTTAAAGGCTCACTGCGAGAACGCAATAATGTGCTCGCAGAAGTATTAGCCGCACTACAAAGATTAGGTTCCAACCCGCCACCTGCGCTACTGGTGTCGCCTGAAGATGCATTGTCATCAGTCAGAAGCGCCATCTTACTTGGCGCAGTTGTGCCTGAAATTCGCTCTGAAACGCAAAAACTACTCACTGATTTGCAAGAGCTTGCAGATATTCGGACCGAAATCACCACAGAACGTACCCAACTTGCTGCTGATTTAGACGAAAGTTTTAAAGAGCAAGAAGAACTCTCAGCTCTGATCAAAGAAAAAGCAGCACTCAATATCGCAAGTTTAACCCAGCTTGAAAAAGAGCGTAAGCGCGCCAACGAACTCGAAGATAAATCGTCTGAATTAAGGACAGTTGTTGCCGCTTTAACCACAGAAATTACATCCATTCGTGAAGCTGCGGAAATGGCCCGACTTGAAGAGATTGAACGTCAAAAGAAGGCTGCGGAACAATTAGCCCGCGCGAAAGAATTGGCTGAAGCTCAAACACTTCCTGATCAGGAACGTTTAATGCCTGCCTATTCTTTTGCAGCTCTTCAATCAACCCTGCAATTTCCCATTAACGGTGTCGTTGAAAAGCGTTTTGGGGACGAAGATAATTCAGGTCAAACCCTGCACGGCATGTTGATTTCAGCAACTGCAAATGATCGTGTACGTGCACCCGTTGATGGGTGGATCACTTATGCCGGACCTTTTAGAACCTATGAAAACATCATCATCTTAAATGCTGGTGAAGGGTATCATATCGTTATGGCGGGGCTGGACCAATTAAAAGTCACTCAAGGGCAATTTGTTATTTCTGGTGAACCAGTCGCTACAATGGGTAGCGAAAGCTTTACCAATAATAGCGCTTTAACACTAGCGTCGGGCAAGCCAACGCTTTACATTGAACTTAGAAAAGATCAATCACCGATTGATTCTGCCCCCTGGTGGGCAAACATCGCTTTTGGAAGGGCAAGTAATGATACGTAAAATAACACTTCTCGCCTTAGGTATTTTTGTAGGTGCCGCAGCAACCAGTTTTGTGAAAACACAAAGCCTTTCCGCTGAAGCCGCTGGATCTGATACCTATCGACAAATCTCTATATTTGGCTCAGTCTTCGAGCGTATTCGCGCTGAATACGTTACGCCACCGGATGAGAAAAAGCTCGTACAAAGCGCGATCAGTGGCATGCTATCATCGCTTGATCCACATTCTAGCTATTTAGATCCCGATGCTGCAGGAGATATGCGTACACAGACCCGTGGTGAATTTGGTGGTCTCGGTATTGAAGTGACAATGGAAGATGAATTGGTAAAAGTTATTACTCCAATTGACGACACACCTGCCGCAAAAGCTGGTGTTCTTGCTGGTGACTTTATTTCAGAAATTGATGGCGAACCCGTTCGCGGTCTATCGCTAACCGATGCCGTTGATAAAAT
>CAJQOR010000457.1 GCA_905479965.1 uncultured Rhizobiaceae group bacterium
ATTTAAATCAACACGCACAAGAACGCGTTTGCCATGAATATCTTGAATGTCGTCTATGGTTTTAAATGTCATCTGTTTCACCTGCATTGATAAGATTGCCGCTGGGATAATTGTCGGCACCATATCTATTCTTTAATTTTGAGATCTTGTTGATACTGTACTCATTGCTAATACTTTATACAAAAAAACCGGAACAAGTCATTCCGGTTTTTAATTGTTTTATCTCATTGAGATTAGATGAGCTTGCCCATTGCAACGGCAGTATCTGCCATGCGATTTGAGAAACCCCACTCATTATCATACCAAGTAAGGATGCGAACAAGGTTGCCTTCCATCACTTTGGTTTGGTCCATGTGGAAGATCGATGAATGTGGGTTGTGGTTCAAATCGATAGATACCAATGGCTCATCTGTGTAACCAAGAATGCCTTTAAGTGGGCCATCAGCAGCTTCACGGATTGCATTGTTGATTTCATCTTCTGTCACATTACGTGAAGGAATGAACTTAAGGTCAACCACAGAGACATTTGGTGTTGGTACGCGGATCGCAGAACCATCAAGCTTGCCTTTAAGTTCAGGAAGCACGAGACCAATAGCTTTTGCCGCACCCGTAGATGTTGGGATCATAGACATTGCCGCTGCACGTGCGCGATATAAATCACCATGCATTGTATCAAGCGTTGGCTGGTCACCTGTATATGAGTGAATTGTTGTCATATAGCCCTTTTCAATGCCAAACGCATTGTTAAGTACATAGGCAACTGGTGTAAGGCAGTTTGTTGTACATGAAGCGTTTGAAACAACTTTATCGTCAGCTGTGAGGCTGTCATTGTTCACACCATACACAATGGTTTTAACGTCATTACCACCAGGTGCTGAGATCAACACGCGGCTTGAGCCGTTTTCTAGGTGCATAGATGCTTTTTCACGGTTGGCGAAAATACCAGTACATTCAAGCGCAACATCAATATCTGCCCAAGGTAGTTCTTTAGGATCACGAATAGCTGTTACTTTAATTGGACCTTGTCCAACATCAATAGTGTCACCGTCGACCGTTACAGTGCCTGGGAATTTACCATGCACACTATCGTAACGCATTAGGTGCGCATTTGTTTCAACTGGGCCAAGATCATTAATGGCTACAACTTCGATATCAGTACGACCTGATTCCATAATGCCGCGTAAAACATTACGTCCGATGCGACCAAAACCATTGATAGCGACTTTTACTGTCATATTAGTTCTCCGAGTATTCGAATGAAAAGGGTGGTATTGTCCCCCACCTTTTTATGGTTATAGCTTTGCTTCAACAGCAGCGACTGTATCTTCCGCTGTGATGCCGAAATGTTTGTAGAGCTCTTTGTAAGGGCCAGATGCGCCGAAAGAGTTCATACCAATAAAGATGCCATCATTGCCGATGAACTGATCCCATCCTTGGCGAATGCCCGCTTCAATTGCTACTTTAATCGGGCTGTCACCAATGATCGCTGATTTGTAATCTGCATCCTGGTCGTCGAACAAGTCCATGCATGGAACAGAGACAACGCGTGTTGAATGCCCTTTGGCATCCAGCGTTGCTTTTGCTTCCATCGCAATTTCAATTTCTGAACCTGATGCGAAAATAGTTACTTTTGCATCACTTTCAGAAGCAAGTTCATATGCACCATGTGCGCATAGATTTTCTTCAACATAAGATGTGCGAACCGCAGGTAGACCCTGACGCGTTAGCGCTATGCCGGATGGACGTTTTGTTGATGAAAGTGCTAATTCCCAACATTCTAATGTCTCTGTAATGTCTGCTGGGCGGAACATGTTAAAGTTCGGGATCGCACGCAAGGCAGCCATATGTTCAACAGGTTGGTGGGTTGGGCCATCTTCACCCAAGCCAATAGAATCGTGCGTGAGAACGTGGATAACACGAATTCCCATTAACGCTGCAAGGCGGATAGATGGACGACAGTAATCTGAGAAGATCAAGAAGCCGCCAGAATAAGGTATCAAGCCACCATGTAGCGCAATACCGTTCATCATCGCTGCCATTGCATGTTCACGAATACCGTAGTGAATATAACGGCCAGAGAAATCATCCGGTGTGATGGAGGCTGTTTGGCTTGTTTTGGTGTTGTTTGAGCCTGTCAAATCAGCAGAACCACCAATTGTTTCAGGTGTTGCACCATTGATAACTTCAAGAACCAATTGAGATGCTTTACGTGTCGCTTCTTTTGGTTTGTCTTCTGCGAGTGCTTTTTTGTAAGCATCAAGTGCAGGCGCCAAAGCGCCAGGAAGTTCGCCGCTCATACGGCGATCAAATTTACATTTGATATCCGCATCGCCTTCATCAAGACGCTTTTGCCAGTCTTTACGTGTTTTCGCAGAACGGAGGCCTGCAAGACGCCAAGCATCTAAAATGTCTGACGGGACTTCAAATGGTTCTGATGCCCAGCCCAATGCTTTACGCGTAAGTGCAATTTCTTCATCACCGAGTGGTGCACCGTGAGCACCAGCTGTGCCACCCTTGTTTGGCGCGCCGTAACCGATCGTTGTTTTACAAGCGATCATCGTTGGTTTGTCAGATTTTTTTGCGTCTTCAATAGCTTCTGAAATTGCATCTGCATCGTGACCATCAACAGCCAAAGTGTTCCAGTTTGCAGATTGGAAACGCATCGCTTGGTTTGTTGAATCACTAACGGAAACAGCGCCATCGATTGAGATGTTATTGTCATCCCAAAGGACGATAAGCTTGTTGAGCTTTAAGTGGCCTGCAAGAGTGATTGCTTCTTGGCTTATACCTTCCATCAAACAACCGTCGCCAACGAGGGCATAGGTGTTGTGTTCCACAAGGTCTGAGCCAAATTCATCAGCGAGTTTACGTTCAGCCAACGCCATGCCAACTGCATTTGCGATGCCTTGGCCCAAAGGACCAGTTGTTGTTTCAATGCCTGAAATGTGCCCGTATTCTGGGTGACCAGCAGTTTTATGACCTGTTTGGCGGAAGTTCTTCAGATCATCCATTGAGATGTCGTCATATCCAGTCAGGTAAAGTAGTGAATAAATGAGCATGGACCCATGACCAGCTGACAGCACAAAGCGATCACGATCCGGCCAATCTGGGTTTTTTGGGTCAAATTTTAGGTGTTGGCTAAAAAGCACGGTCGCAATATCTGCTGCGCCCATTGGAAGGCCAGGATGGCCTGAATTTGCTTTTTGAACTGCGTCCATTGAAAGCGCACGTATAGCGTTCGCCATTTGATGTTGTTTTACTGTGGATGTCATATTTATGCCTGTATTTCACCGTCTAGGGAGGGGCTCAGAAAATGCCTCTATTTAGCGCGGGCAGTCATAGCAGTTCGCTAGTAGGAGTCAATCAATTGGAGGGAATTAGCTCTAAAATCCATCGAGAATTGATGGTCAAGTCAACAAAATAGACCAATTAGGTGATTTGATGTGTATTGCAAAGTCGATTATAGGTGGTCTTATTGACGGTTTTCGACGCTTGTGAAAATGTTCTTTTGCGTGATTTTCTTAAAGCTTGATTCGTTTGAGTGACAGGAGCCTTTGTTTAATGAAGCCTGATGATGTGACAGTTAAAACTGCTCTGGATCAATTAGTGAACGCTGTAAATTCATTGGAAAATGCAGTGGGGCGCCGAATTGAAAATCAAAAAGATGCGGTGCAATCCAGTGAAGAGCTGAAAACAATGCTTGTTGATCGCTCAAGACTTGCTGAAGAGCTTGATCAGGCAGAACATAGAGCCAATAAATTGGAAGAAGCCAATCGAGAGGTGTCGCGCCGTCTTGTGACCGCTATGGAAACCATTCGCGCGGTTTTGGACCGAGGATAAAAAATAATAAATGGCTCAAGTCACTGTTAATATTGATGGTAAATCCTATCGCATGGCATGCGAAGAGGGGCAGGAAGATCATTTAAATGAGCTTGCTTCTAAGTTTGATCGTTATGTTTCGCATTTACGCACTCAATTTGGTGAGATCGGCGATTTACGTCTAACTGTTATGGCTGGTATTATGGTCATGGACGAGTTAAGCGAAGTACAGGGCAAGCTTAAAGGTGCTCAATCTGAACTTGATATGGTTAAATCAACGCGGGACAAAGTCTTGCAAGACACTGAGCGGACTGACGGTGATATGGCCAAAGCGCTGGGTGGTGTTGCGGAGCAAATTTCCAGTATTGCTCAAAAAT
>CAJQOR010000458.1 GCA_905479965.1 uncultured Rhizobiaceae group bacterium
ATGCTGGAGAGCGACGTCGACGCGCCAGAATATATTGAGCAAGCTATCTCAAAACACCATGTGCGCGAGTTAAACAGACAACGTCGACGCATCAGTGATCTTGGGCGATTGGATTTTGAAATTGCACGTCAGCCCAATGACATCAGAAGTGCTCTTGAAGAATTTCTACATCTTGAAAATCAAGGTTGGAAAGGCAGAAAGCGTACTTCACTTGTTGCTGATCGTCATAGAGCAGCATTTGCCCGCGAAGCCATAAACAACTTAGCTGAAGTTGATCGCGTTCGTATTCATTCGCTCAATTTGGACGGAAAGACGATTGCATCGCTTATCGTATTTATCATGGGTGGAGATGCCTACACTTGGAAAACCACTTATGACGAAGAATATGCAAAATTTTCACCGGGCAAACTGCTCATGCAGGAAGTAACAGAATGGCAGCTTGATGATTTTAATATCATCAAAACAGATTCTTGCGCGCGGCCAGACCATCCGATTATGTCTCGATTTTGGCAGGAACGGTGTTCAATGGGTACCTTGGTAGTCGGTTTACAAGCTAATAGTGACCGCGATGTACGTCAGGTCACCAAACAGATGCATATTTATAACAATTCAAAGAATATCGCCCGAAAATTACGCGATAAAGTTCGTGCAATCGCACGAAATAAGTAGCTTTGTCACCAATAACTGCAAAGAACAGCTTTTAGCATGCGATCAGATAGTGTAAGCCCGCACTATCTTTTCTCCACTTGAGTTTGAAAGAACCCAATCGATGCTGCTTATTCGTTCGACACTCTTTAATATCGCATTTTATTGCAACACAATCGTCCGTCTCATCATGATGATACGTGTTATCTTGTTCGGCACGAGCAAGCAGAATTTGGCGCAAGCAAAAAAATGGGCGAGTACATCCAACACAATGCTTGATAAAATCGCCGGCACCAAAGTTGAATTTGAGGGCTTGGAAAACTTACCAGAAGGCGGATTTATTGTTGCTGCTCAACATCAATCTTTTTGGGACACCTTCGCACTGATGCCTTACCTGGATAGTCCGGTTTTCATCTATAAAAAGGAATTAAACAAAATTCCACTGTTTGGCTCATGCTTACAGAAAACCAAAATGATTGCCGTT
This sequence comes from uncultured Rhizobiaceae group bacterium, assembly GCA_905479965.1. The sequence continues at coordinate 1,130 of CAJQOR010000458.1, forward strand.
GACCGAAGCGCCCGCGGAAAAGCCATGGCTGGTGTATTAGAAGGTGCGCGCCGGGAAGTTATGGACAACGGTCGCCAGTTGTTTATTTTTCCAGAAGGTACGCGTCGTGCCGTTGGGGCACCACTCGACTATAAATTTGGCGTAGGACGCATTTATAAAGATGTAAATGTACCAATTGTGCCTGTTGCGCTTATATCAGGTCTATATTGGCCACGTCACTCCTTCTTCCGTCAGCCCGGCAAATTCAAAGCAAAAATTTTACCCCCAATCCAACCGGGCTTGCCAATTGAAGACGTGATGGAACGCCTTATATCTGAGACGCAAATTGCAAGTGATGAATTGCTCATAGATGCGGTTGAAAATAACCCAAATCTTCCAATCCCTGAAGCCGTTAAAAAACGAATAGAACTTATTCATTCCAATAAAGCTGCTGACAGCTAGGCTTTTGCCGGCAATTTAGAAACAACATCCTCAAGCCAGTGATCTGTAAGATCCATCGAGCGTAACTGCTCAACAGTGCTCGTGACATATTCAATATTGTGGCCAGATTGCCCAATTGAATCACGCACAATCTCAACTGCTTTTTCAACACTGATATTTTTTGCATATTGCTTGTGTTTTAAATCCGCAACATAGCAAAAAGCTGGAACGCGGGATCGGTCCGAAAGCTGAACTTTACCGATCCGCTCGATATAAACATTGGTCACCAATTCTCGTGCATGCAGATATTCAAAAACCTCATCCCGCTTCTTGCCTGATACTTTAAATGCAACGCCGCTACATGAACCTCCGCGATCTAACCCTAAAACCAGACCGGGTTTTTCAGGTGTTCCGCGATGGATATGAGAATGAATGCACAGTGTTCTGCGATAGCCAAAGAGTTTCGCCCGTTGTTTTTCAATATACTCAAAGCCAGGACGCCACATTAAAGATCCATAGCCGAAAACCCAAAAATCGTCCATATTTGCCACTAATGATTCCAATAAGATAAATTAGATTAGACATGCCCGTTTGGCAGGGTTAATTCAAGTACGAATAAACAAGAACGAGATCAGAATGAAGCCCAGACATAAGTTAATCCTTCTCATTGCCAGTATTTTCATTATCCCCGGTCTTGTGACCATCGGCTGGTATTGGGGCGCTGAGAAGTTGGAAACTCTAATCGAAGCCAGAATATCCAAGATTGCCGGCCGCGGCGTGACCATAACTTGCAACAATTTACAAATTCGAGGTTTTCCATTTCGTATTGGATTAAACTGCGACAAAACAAGTTTTGACGATACAAATCGGCGCGTTGGATTAACCGCAGGAGAATTGCGCACAACAGCGCAGATTTATAATCCCGGCCACGTAATATCAGAACTTGATGGACCGATGATCTTGACCAATCGCAACAGCGTAATCGAAGCAAATTGGCAATCGATGCGCGCAAGTTCTGTATTTGACATTTCAAACTTGGCACGCGCTTCTGTTGAAGCAACCTCGGTTGATCTGGCAACTCAAATTTCAGAATTCAACGAACTTAAAAATGTATCGGTAGAAAACATGCAGATGCATGTGCGTGAAAATGAAAACAACGTCGATATCGCCGCAAGTGGGATAAATATTGCTTTTGAAAATCAGCTGACAAATACACCGATCAAAATTGATGATTTCAACTTCTTCACAACACTGCATGACAATCTTAAGGTGTTGGAATATGACCGCCCGCGCGACATCACTTTATTACGTGGATCAAAGATCACGTTGCATGATCTCACCATCAAAGGGCAACAAAACGTCCAGCTAACCGCCAGTGGCCCAATGAACATATCAGATCAAGGAATAATCTCCGGTGAAATAGCAGTTACGGTTAAAAATATCGCTAACTTGCGACAAGTTATTGGCGAGATAAATCCAACTCTTGCAGCAAATTTCTCAAATATTATCAACATATTATCTGCACTCAGCGCACAAAAT
>CAJQOR010000459.1 GCA_905479965.1 uncultured Rhizobiaceae group bacterium
GCGCTAGAAACAGCGATGCGGTCACCAAACTTGATGCTGGATTACCGGGCAGACCAATAACCCGCATCCCATCAATTGTGCCATACATAAGCGGCTTTCCGGGGCGCATGGCAATTTTCCAGAAATTCAGTTCCATGCCCATTTCTGTAAGCGCTTGCTGGACAAGATCGTGATCACCCACAGATGCGCCACCAATAGTCACTAAAATATCGGTTTTGCTATCAAGTGCTTTTTGTACGGAAAATTTAATCACATCGAGTTTGTCTTGCGCTATGCCGAGATCAAAAATATCAGCTCCAGCACTTTCACACATTGCCATCACACCAAACGCATTGGACGCAATGATTTGATCCAAACCAGGTTCTTCGCCAGGAAAAACCAATTCATCCCCTGTTGCTAGAACCGAAATTAAAGGCTTTTGGAAGACCTCGACATTTGCATAATTCATGCTGGCAGCGAGCGTAATCGCCGAATAGTCCATTTTGCGGTATTTCTTTAAAAGCACATCATCTTTTGAGAAATCAACGCCAGCGAGACGAATGTGTCTATTGGCTTGTGCAGGGGCTGTGACTCTGACGAAGCCATCGTCGAGTTTTTCAGTGTTTTCTTGTATGAGAATAGTATCTGCTGTGGAAGGAACAGGAGCGCCGGTGAATATGCGAACGCTCTCACCATCTCCAAATGTGCCATGAAAGCCGTGACCAGCGGCGGATTCGCCAATAACCTTAAGCGTCGCGCCAATTTCAGCTGCGTCTTTGTATTTAACGGCATAACCATCCATTGCAGATGCATTAAATGGAGGATGTGTGCGTTTGGAAACCAGATCTTTTGCTAAAATCCGGCCACGCAGTTGAGAGATTGGCATTTTTTCTGTGCCTTTAGGTTCCGCACCATCGAGCAGTTTTTCAAGCGCTTGATCAACAGGCAACAGAGCCATAATGTTATCTCACCTCTTTGTCAGCGGTCCATTCGCCTGATTTTCCACCGGTTTTTTTAACAAGTTTTATACCGCCAATTTCCATGCCTTTATCCGCAGCTTTTGCCATGTCGTAGATGGTCAAACATGCAACCGAACATGCCGTGAGTGCTTCCATTTCAACACCGGTTTTACCCGAAAGTCGAACGGTTGATTGAACGCGCAAACCGGGCAGGGATGTGTCCTCTTCAATATCAACGGCAATTTTCGTCAGCATAAGCGGATGACATAGCGGAATAAGATTTGATGTTTGTTTTGCTGCCATGATCCCAGCAATACGCGCAACGCCAATAACGTCACCTTTTTTCATATCACCCTGACGGATCAAATCGAGCGTTTCGTGCTTCATGGTGATCGTACCGATTGCGATAGCTTCTCGAACTGTTTCAGCCTTATCGCCGACATCTACCATGGATGCGGAGCCATCTTCTGCTAAATGGGTGAGCTTGATCTCGCTCATACAGGCGCACTCCCAAAAAGAAGAGACTTCGTTGCCGATGCCACGTCATTTTTTCGCATGAGGCTTTCGCCGACCAAGAAGGTTGAGATCTTGGATTTTTCAAGACGTTGACAATCTTCATGGGTGAAGATTCCGCTTTCGCCCACCAGCAGATAATCATCAGGTACCATTGTTGCCAAACGTTCTGAGGTGGAGAGCGAAACCTCAAAAGTGCGTAAATTGCGGTTGTTCACACCCAATAGGCGGCTATCAAGCTTTAGCGCACGTTCAGTTTCTTCCTCGTCATGCACTTCAATAAGTGCGTTCATTCCAAGCTCATGCGCACAATCTTCAAGCATTTTAGCCTCATCATCAGAAAGGCTTGCCATGATGATCAAAATTGCATCAGCGCCCCATGCGCGTGCTTCGTAAACTTGATAGGGTTCAAACATAAAGTCTTTGCGCAGTGCAGGTAATGCACATGCCGCACGAGCTGCGGTTAAAAATTCAGGTGCACCTTGAAACGAAGGTGTATCGGTTAGAACAGACAAACATGCCGCGCCGCCAGCCTCATAAGCTTTTGCCAGCACAGGTGGATTAAAATCCTCGCGGATCAAACCTTTTGATGGACTAGCTTTTTTAATTTCAGCAATCAAACCATAATCGCCAGCTTGCTGTTTGTTGATCAAAGCCTGCATAAAACCGCGTGGTGCTTCAACGTCGCGAATTTGCGCCTTAAGGTTATCCAGCGAAACTGCAGATTTTGCAGTTTCTATTTCAACACGCTTATAAGCTTCAATTTTTTGTAAAATGTCTGACATATTGATATCTTAAGCTACCAGTCTATTTGATGTTGAAATAAGTTGTTCAAGCCTATCCATTGCAGCGCCGCTATCAATCGATTTTGCAGCAATGTCGATGCCTTCACGAATGTCATCAGTTTTCTCTGCGACGATTAAAGATGCCGCTGCATTTAACAGAACAATCTCGCGATAGGCATTTTTAGCGCCCTGCAGTACGTCTTTGAGCGCTTTTGCATTATAAACCCCATCACCGCCAAGTAGCTCAGAGACATCAACTTTTTGAAGGCCCGCATCTTCTGGTGTCAGCGTAAAGCTCTTAATCTCGCCATTTTTGAGCGCAGAGATTTGGCTTGGACCTGTTGTTGTTAATTCGTCTAATCCATCGCCATGCACAACCCACACGGATGTTGAACCGCGATCTTTGAGCACTTCTGCCAAAGGCTCCACCCATTGAG
>CAJQOR010000460.1 GCA_905479965.1 uncultured Rhizobiaceae group bacterium
AAAAAAGATTAAAGGATCAAGAGTTTGCCGAAAATTCAGCTGGAAGTTATGCGAAGTGGTTGCTTTCGACCCTCTTGATTATGAATGGTGGCGCGTTTTTAGGAATAGCAAGCAGCGGTGAAAATGCTGGAAAAATATATGCAATATCGGGCTTGTACTTTATAGGTGGATTGTTTCTTGCATTTTTGTCGGGTCTTTTCGTATGGTGGAATTGGGATATGCATGCTGCCCATTCTCGAGCTTTGGCAAACCCGAACATGGTTTGGGGGCCTGATTGGGATCTCGCCGCTGAAAGAGATGGGGAAAATTCAGAACTATTTCGAAAACACGAGAAACGGTTATCTAGAACCAAAACAGGTGCAATAGTTTTTGGAATATTGTCCTTGCTGGCATTACTAGGCGGAGCGATATCCATATGGTTATATCTCCAATGATAGGTGAGTTAAATAAATGTCGGGTGAGATAAATCTAAAAGCATTGCTGAAAACGCTAAAGGCGAAATTGGTGGATGACACATATGTGTTTGTCACAATTAACCCCGCAGATGAGCCTTTAGGTTTAAGCCCGTGCATGCGGTTTGTTGAGGCTGAAGGGCTAACGCTTATCGTGCTGAAATCAGAGGCTGAGGCGCATAATCTTGCTTATGAATTCCCGTCGCGAATGATCACGCTGGATGTGCATTCATCGCTGGAAGCGGTTGGATTTATGGCGGTGATCGCAACGGAACTTGCAAAAGAAAATATGGGCGTGAACCCCGTATCAGGTTTTTATCACGATCATATATTTGTGCCTGAAGGCCGCGAACAAGATGCGCTCAAAGTGCTTGAACGCATCGCGCGTGACGCATAATTGCTGAAATCCGTTACTATTCAAAATCAATCCGCACGAGATCTAAAAATTCTTCGTGATTATCAACGATCTCATCGGTTAGCTCTTGCCCCAATGCATAAGTGATCAGCTGCACGCTGGTGGTTTCAGAGATCATGATCGTATAGGCATAAACCAGCTTTAACCCATCAAGGCTTGTGGCCATGGCGACAAAGGTCGCGTTCTGACCAAACTCTTCACCCTCTGTCGTGTCGATGATGATGATGTCTTCTTTTTTCACCCCGCCAGCAATTTGATTGTCGTAAATTGCATTGCGCATAAACTCCAGCGTCATGCCGTCTTTTGAACCAACCTCTTCTTCAATAATCATCGCGTAATTGCGATCATCTTTTCTAAATTGGCCAAGCAATTCGTTGTTCGCGGCCGCAATCTGTTCATAGGGTGTGCCGCCCTTGCAGAAATCAACCCGTTTAGAGAGTCGCTCACATGCGGAGCTGACTTCGGCTTCATCAGCAAAACTCCACGTCTTATCATCGTATAAAATGACGATCTTGCCATCAATCAACGCTTTGCCGATTTCGCTCGCGCTATAGCTTGGAACGCTTAGAAAAAGCGTTGTAAACACCACTGTGATGACGAATTTAAACTGTTTCATATACCCCTCCAACATAGTTTCTTTGTAAAGCTAGCAGGGGTGCTGAAATTTTTCAATTCGCGAGTTGAAGAAGCCTTTAGAGTGAGAGTGGCCGATAGCCAAGGCTTTGCGAAAACATGATCAGATAACCATCGGGATCAAGCGCAAAATATTCAAGCCCACCACCTTGTCGATCACCCAAATCGCGCCAAACTTCGCGCGGGTTTGTAAAGCGGTTTCCATCATTATCCAAGTGTGGAATGTCATAATGCGTAAGATTTTGGCTTTCCATTGCCTTAATGATCGGCTCAACACTTTGGACATCAATTTGAAACATCACGCCGCGGCCAAATGGTAGCTCTAGCGCGTGTGTCTCCCATTTTTGATCATCATGACGCTCACTTAGCATGATCTGTGCACCTTCATCGCGTTCAAGATATGCAAATTTTTCTTTGGGTCGCTGATAGGCAATCTTAAACCCAAAAATCTCGCACCAATGATGCAGGCTTTTTTGATAATCTGAGACCAAGAGTTCGGGCTTTAATGCGGAAAACCCAGATTTAGGTGGTTCTCCATTTTTGCTGATGTCATTTGCCAAACTTTAGTCCAGTGCAGGTTTATCATCGATTAGGCGTCGAAGTCGTTCAGCACCGGTAAATGGCCCCGTGACAAAGGGGATGAAATCGAACTTATAGATTTTTTCTGAACTGAGTACATATTGCCGATGCATGCGCAATAGGTCTTTTTTGATGCGTTTATAATTTGACTTTTTCAGCTGATGTTTAAAACGAAGAAAGCTTTTGTGAATGGGTTTATCAGGTGTATCAAAACCAAAAATCTCAACGGGATTTGTTTTATAAAAACTCACAACATCGGTGATACATTGCACCTCTAACCACTCAACAGATGGGTTGCGCGCGATGAGGCCCAACCGGTGTCTTAAAGTCTTGGCAGGGCGGGGTAAGGCAGATTGCAATAAGCAGCCACCAAGTTGAGAAAAGACGACTGTTTTTCCTTCAAAAAGGTCAGGATATTTGTCCAACAATGCACCAATGATGTGCACACCCGTACTGCCACCCATTGAGTGTGTGGTAATCAAAATTTCATCACATTCTTGGTCAATATGCTGTTTGACAGCATCTTGCATCGTTTCTAGCCAAGCGTTTATTTGAGGTTTATTTAACCTGACCATCGCCATGGTGAATTCCCAATCAGCAAACAACAAAACGGTGTGCAGCCGATTGCATAACGGAAGATACAAATAGACAAATGCTGCAACGCTTAATGGCAGTGCCCACAGCATATTCAGCAGCTCTCCAAAGCTTAAAAGCTGGGTGAAATAGTAAATCCCAAATAGACCGATGCCGATGAGTAAAAACGGCACAATTGCGAAAAAGCCAAACCGCCAGGCATATTTGAAATAGCCAAACAATCCGCCGTTGAAGAGAATATCAAAAAACGCATGATAACCGTGTAGCAGTCTAAAAATCAGAGATTTTTTCTCGTAGGCAGCGATGTGTTCGCTAATCTCGACGATCAAAGTGTTCGTCGTAGCTTCCCAGTCTTTGCCGCTGGCGGAGATGGAAAAACTATCTTTGCCTTCTTCAAATTCGGAGACCAGAAAATTGCTACCCCAAACGTCGCTTGCTTTCTCAGAGCCTTTTAAAAAGCGGCGGTGATGTTGCGCAGAAGTTAAAGGTTCAAATCCGGGAAAATGGATGTGTTGACGCTTTACACTCTTCAAGTATTGCCATCCTCGCCAACCAGCACATTCACACGCCAACCGCTATCATCACCTTGGCTCAAAATCTTAGCCATTTCCGGAAGAATTATGCGC
>CAJQOR010000461.1 GCA_905479965.1 uncultured Rhizobiaceae group bacterium
CTAAACCCAATATCAGCGCCAGAAACAGCAAAGCCAGTCAGCGCAAAGCTCGATAACAAAGCCAGCTTACAAACTGAAGCGCATAGTTTTTTGGATGATTTAAACACTTAATATCTCCAACTATTCTTTAATGAGGTCAGCTGTGCCGACCTTGCCTGAACGAATGACTTGAATATCATCTGATCCAGATCCACTATTTACAAGGTATTCAGCACCGCCACTGTCTTGCGTGCTCACATCTGCGACAGACCGTAAAGCGAGGCTGATGCGATCGGCCATTTGCTGTGCGACGGCAATGATGTGAGTTTGTTCTGGTGTCAATTCTAAGGTTGCAGTTGAACCAACAGCGGTCCGGTTGCCTTCCTTATCTTCCTCAATGCGTTGGTCGATTGCTAAGATACGAATATTTTCCAAAACGTTCTCTGTTAGAAACCCACCCTGGTCAGATCTTCTAACCATAATGACGTCCACGCGGTCGTTTGGAAGAATAAATCCACCTGCACCTGTTGCAACACTGATTTCGGTTGAAACAGCTCTTTTACCTGCTGGAAGTAATGACGACATGATGCGAGAGGATGAACTTACAATTTTCTCTGCGCGAATAGGTTCACCCTTGAAAATCGGTAAACGAACAATAATGCCTGCAACCTCTTTTATGGCATCAGGCTGAACATCCTGATTGAAGTAACCTTCCACAAGTGCATCTTCAGGCCAATTTGCCCATTCAACGATTTCGTTATTTAATCTTGCGCCAACGGGAATCCCTTCTTTGGCGACCAGAACTTTAACGGTCGGGATACGAACGGTATTTTCGATGACCTGATTTTGTATTTGTACGACTTGCGCCTCACCACCAAGTCCGGTGGCAATCCAAGCAGCTACCCCCGCTGCTAGCAGCGCAATAACCATAACCAATATTCGCGTCTTTTTCATTGCGATTCCTCAAAAACCATTCGCGTCTGACCTACAATTGCATTGTAATGGTGTATTTAAGGTTAACGAATGCTTCTCAAGTATGGTTAATTTTTTACATATCGGGCAAAAACAGAGACTTTGTTCGCATGCCAAACGCTTATCCAAGACGTTTTATGTCTCAGATCTGGAAATTTGTTAGCCGTGATGAGTAAATATAAAAACTCGTTTATGCGCCCATTGCGAAGGTAAATAGGGCTGTGTTTGGAAAAGCGATTAAAGCAGCGATACCAATTGCAATGCCGTAAGGTACACCTGCAGAGGATTTATAAACATAAACAGGCATAGGAATACGCGTTAACATGAGCGTATTTGAATTTGCGCGAAGCAAAAGAACTAAAATCGTCAGAATTGCTCCAAAAGCTCCAACAAAACTCAGATACTCGACGAGTTGTGTCCCAAAACCGAACCATAACGAGCTGGCAGCAAGAATTTTGGCATCACCACCACCCATTGCATTAATGGCGAACAGTGCAAAACATCCCGCAAATACGCATACACCGGCAAGTAAATGCCATCCGAATGTAATAAAATCCATCCCCGTTAAAGGCGCTATGACGCAAAACGATGCCGCAAGTAAAATGCTGATGCGGTTAGGGATTGTCATTGATATAAGATCTGTCATTGCGCCTAATGCCATACACATTGGGAATATAACGATAATTGCGGCTTCAAGCATGCCATTTCTCCATGTTTATGTATTTAAGACTAACGTCATTCATTTAAGAAATCGTAATTTCTTCTTGAAGAAATAAAAAAAAGGCGGCCCAACGGGCAGCCCTCAAAACCATAGATTGGTTTTAACCTGTAAAGGCGACGATTAACTTGCAGCAGCTGTGTCTACATCGTCGATACGGTCAGAAATATCACCGAACATTGTATCCAAGCTGTCACCAATTGATGTCGCACCGGTGATGATTGCTACCGCGATAAGACCAGCAATTAGGCCGTATTCAATAGCTGTTGCACCAGATTCGTCGTTCATAAAACGTGTAAAAAGATTTTTCATTATATAACTCCTAGTTTCCATATATATGGGTATTAAGCACCCCGTCAGCTTTTTACTGATCGGTTGAGCTGAAACTACAAAGAGAGGTTTTCTATCTGCTTAAAAAACTTGGTTAGCGTATTATTAATGTGAATTAACATCTGCTTTCATGCCGTTTGCAGGATATATTCAGGCTCACAGAAGATATATTTATCATTGTAACCCTTTGATAAATAACAATTTTTTAAAACTCTTAGATTTCTTTAACTCTTCATTCACCATTAGGGGGGATTTTAGATGCAACAAGAACATTTAAGCAAATGGCCATAAAATGAAACTGACACTGCATAAACATATCGCGCTGAGCACTGCCTTAGTCTTGCTCTCTAGTTCGGCATTCGTAAATATGGCTCATTCCAGCGAGCTGCTACGTGTGTTTATGAACCATGCGCGTATACTAAAATTTGAAAACCCCGTTTCAAGCGTCATTGTCGGTAATTCAGAAATTGCCGACATCACTGTCAGTGACCCTCAAACTGTCGTCCTTACTGGTAAGGCATACGGCAGTACAAACCTTGTTATTTTAAATGACCAAGGCGAGGCTATAATTGATAAGCGGATTGTCGTCTCTGTTGATGAAGAAAATTCCGTACGGATATTTCGCCAGATTGAGCGCACAGTATTATCATGTTCTCCTATTTGTGAAGAACAAGCGAATTAGATCTGTTTTAAAGGGTTTTCGTATTCGCTCACCCAAAGATGATAAAAATTTAAACATATCGCGTTACCTTTACTAATATATTGAAGCTAGGCTTTTATAACTTGTCTTAGTAATTGGAGTAACAAGGTGAATTTTCCAAGATTAACTGCGTTGAGGTACCCGTTCAAACGCATCCGAAAATCGGAAAGTGGGAGCACTGCAATAGAGTTCGGTGTGTTAGCTATTCCATTTTTTATGATCATCGTTGCGACAGTTGAAACGCTTGTCGCGTTTGCAGGCGAGCAGGTCCTTGTCAATGCTGTTGATAATATGTCCCGCCAACTAAGAACAGGTGAGATCACCTTCAATATGGGTCGGACAACCGACCTCACTGAAGTCGAGTTCAGAGAAAAATTTTGTAATGATATCAGCATTGTAATGTCTTGTAGTGCTGAAATTACCGCGGATCAAAAATTGTTTGTCGACCTCAAAAACGTCGTCAATTATAGCGATATTGATGTTGGTATTCCAAAAGTGAGTGATGCTGAACATGCGGAACTGGACACCTCGGGATTTGTGTATTCGCCTGGTGGTGGTGACACGATTAATGTGTTGCGCGTTTATTATAAGTGGGACGTGACTGTGGATTTCATCCGACCATATATCACCAATATTAAGCCTGGCGCTGAGGGATCAGAATATTATCTAATGGTGGCTACAACCGCATTTAGAAACGAGGACTATCCATGATAAATTTGATGAAAAAAATCACAGATAGCCACGTTGAGAGCAAAAAAACTGGCTTTTTTGACAGAAAATTATTTAAATCATTTTCACAGTTAACAAAATCTGAAGATGGCGTCGGCGCGGTAGAGTTTGCGCTCATTGCACCTGTACTTTTAATTTTATATGTGGGCGCGTTGGAACTATCGGTTGCCATGTCTGTTGATAAAAAAGTGGCCAAAGCAACTTCAATTACCGCTGACCTTATCACCCAAGGTACAAGCACGGACAAAACAACAATGCAAGAAATGTTGGGTGTCGCGCAAAGTATACTTGCTCCATTTGATGGTACGTCGCTAGAAATGGAAGTCATTGGCATTCAAGTCGATTCAGCTGGTACGCCAACGATTGCCTGGTCATGGGATGAATCCAATTCACGACCATATGTCAACGGAGATCCGATCGTAATCCCGACAGCATATGAAATTCCAGACACATTTCTTCTCCAAACAAGAGTTGATTTGGATTATGATTTATTAATGCTTGTTCCAAAAGCGGAAGGGCAATTAAGTGGGGTTCTTGAGAGAACGGTCAAGTTGCACAAGGTCTATTACCTTCATCAACGTGAAGCAGAAACAATTACCTGCTCTGACTGTTAGTTCAACATTTACATATAAAATTCTTTTTTCGCCACAAGCTTTGGTCAAATGAGTTTGAGGCGTTCTATTTTATAAGCGATGGACGGAGGCTTAGCTCAAGCTCAACCTCTGGCACAGCGATCCCTGCTTTAATAGCAAGTGCTTTTGAGAGCGCGTCGTAATCGCTTTGATTAGACTTTGTAAATCCACCTGAATAATAAGGTTCGACAATATCCAGTAAGCTTGGTTGTTGACTGTCCATGTTTAACAGAAGGTCTGTCAGGTCTTGCCGGAGTTTTTCTGGCACATCATCATGTACCGCATGAGGACCAAAATAAACAATGTTTGACCACCACGATAAATCAATCTCTGAGGATTGGAAAATATCATTACCAATATTACCGCTGAACAAGTCTGATTGGGTAAATTCAACATCCGTTGATGACACAGGTAACCAGCCAAAAAACCCATGTAGATCATTCTTGCCAAACGCAGAAATCATGGTGCCAACATCACCCATTTCTTCAAGATCAAATTTTCCAAGTTGCCCCAAAGACAGCGCCATGTTTGGCATCAACCAACCTGAAATAGATTCTTTACGCGAGTATCCAATTTTCAAATTGGCTTTTGCTGTGTTGCCTCTAACATCAAGGTCTTTTTTCGATACAAGCACCGAGCGAAACCCGATTGCTCCGGTCTGTGACACTGGTCGCGCAAGCGCATCAACACAATTACAAATACTGGCGGTCGTCGCAAAGGATCGAGCCGTATGTATTGCATAATGGATGCGACCACTTGCATGCGCATCGATCAAAGAACCAAGTGTTTTAAATCCGGTGACACTTACGTCGATACCAAGCAGGTTTGAATAGTTGAAAACAAATGCATCTTTATAATCTGCACGATTTGTTATGGGATGGCTATCCAACACACCTACTCTTAACGTCGTGAATTTTCCGTTTGTTTCAGACGCTTTCGCCCCAACAGAAAAGAACACGGCTAAAATCAGAACATTTAAGGCTTGGAAGATTAATTTCATTCTTTACGCTCTACATGATGATGAGAACGGTCTATCACGAAACTTGTCTGGTCGGGAGAAATGGTTACTTTAGGGTTAATAGATAAAATTGTTCTAAACCCTATCCATAACCGCAATATTCAACTAGATTCCCAGCTTTGTTATTTCAACGTGTGGAGTTCAATTGGCGCGCGCATTTATTCTCATTTTAGATTCATTTGGCCTTGGTGGGGCAAATGACGCTGCACAATATGGCGACGATGGCGCCAATACACTCGGTCATATTGCCGAGTATTTCAGTAAAAATCTAAATCCACTCAATCTGCCCAATTTGCAAAAGCTTGGTCTGATCAATGCTGCCGAGCTTGCGAGTGGAAACATTCCAATTGGAATGTCCACAAACCCATCACCTGTTGGCATTTTCGGCGCATCTGATGAGCGATCGCGCGGTAAAGACACCCCATCAGGACATTGGGAAATTGCAGGGCAACCAGTTATGTTCAATTGGGGTTACTTTCCAAATTCTATTCCCACGTTTCCTGATGATTTGACAGCAAAAATCTGCAACTATTTAGGTATTGATGGTGTTTTGGCCAATTGCCACGGGTCTGGAACCGATATCCTTCAATCTTACGGAGAAGCGCATATTCAATCCGGGCAACCGATTTGCTACACATCCGCAGATTCTGTCATGCAAATTGCAGCGCATGAAGAGATTTTTGGATTACAAAAACTCTATGATTTATGCACTTTCGTGCGCGCTGAAATCATGGATCTCAACATAGGACGGGTTATTGCAAGACCATTTATTGGGGCTAACCGGCAAGAATTTGAACGCACAGGCAACCGCCGAGACTATTCAGTACTGCCACCCAAGCCAACATTGCTCGATATTGCAAAAGATGCCGGTCGAGATATTTATTCTATTGGCAAAATTTCCGACATCTATGCGCATCAAGGCATCACGCATGCGCAAAAAGCTAATGGCAATATGGCACTTTTTGAGGAAACCCTAAACGCTGCGCAAAACGCGCCAGATGGCAGCATCATCATGACAAATTTTGTCGACTTCGACATGCTCTATGGCCACCGCCGCGATATTGAAGGGTATGGCAATGCGTTGGAAGCATTTGATAAACGCTTGCCAGAACTATCTGATTTTTTACAACAAGATGATATAGTTATAATATCTGCAGACCATGGGTGCGATCCGAGCTGGACTGGCACCGATCATACCCGCGAGCGTGTGCCAGTTCTTGTCTATGGGCCTAATCTGGTCTCAAAAAATATTGGTGTGCGATCAAGCTTTGCAGATATTGGCGCAAGTGTTGCGCAACATTTGTCGCTGCCGGCAACACAATACGGGGAGAGCTTTTTATGATCAATATCATCCCTAAGGCAGAGCTTCATTGCCATATTGAAGGCGCAGTGCCCGTTACGCTCGCCAAAAAGCAAGCTGGAAAATACAGGATCAACATCGACAACATTATCGATGGTGAACATTATAAGTGGCACGATTTCACCTCATTCATTACAGCTTACGATACGGTTGCCAATCTTTTCAAATCTGAAGATGATTTTGAAAAACTCACCTATGAATATTTAGCCAGTATTGCGCGCGATGGCGCAATTTACAGCGAAATTTTTGTCTCGCCCGATCATGCTTTAAAGGCGGGACTATCGCCGCAAGCCTATTTCGATGGACTTGCAGCTGGTATTGATGCGGCGGAAAATGAGTTTGGCATCATTTCGCGCATGATTATTGTAGGTGTCCGACATCTGGGCGCAGAAAAGGTTCAAAAGGCTGCTGAAATAGCCGCCGCCCGGCCACATCCCTATGTCACTGGTTTTGGAATGGCTGGCGATGAGCGATCTGGCCATGTTGCAGATTTTACCCGCGCATTTGACATCGCACGAGATGCGGGATTAGGGATTACTGTGCATGCAGGGGAACTTGTTGGCGCGCAAAGTGTAAAAGATGCGTTAGATCATCTTAAGCCATCACGCATTGGCCATGGTGTTCGCGCTATTGAGGATGAAAATCTAGTTAAACGTATAGCAGATGAGCAAATCGTTTTAGAAGTGTGTCCGTGTTCAAATATTTCGCTTTCAGTATTTGAAAGCATGGCGCAGCATCCGTTTAAACAATTAGTTGATGCAGGTGTCAAAACGACGATCAGCTCTGATGATCCGCCGTTCTTTGCGACCGATCTTGCAAATGACTACGCGCAGATTGCAAATACATTTAATTATTCAGACATCGAGATCGTGAAATTCACCCAGAATGCAATCGAAGCAGCATTTGTGGATAATGAGACAAAAACGAAAATACTTACCCAACTTCACGCTGAATACAGCTATAGTTCTAATTAAAGAGATTATCACAAAAGGCAGTAAAATGAGCAAAGCAACGGTTATCGATCATCCTTTGGTTCAGCACAAGCTTACCATCATGCGCAAGAAAGACACATCAACCGGCGGATTTCGCAGATTGTTGCGCGAGATTTCGACATTGCTTTGTTATGAAGTCACACGTGATTTGAAACTTACAACAGAGACAATCCAAACGCCGATGGTTGAGATGCAAGCACCGACACTTGAGGGCAAGAAATTGGTTTTTGCTTCAATCTTGCGAGCTGGCAATGGTCTTTTAGAAGGCATGCTCGATCTTGTACCATCTGCGCGGGTTGCGCATGTTGGTGTATACCGTGATCATGACACACTTGAAGCGATCGAATATTTTTTCAAATCACCTGAACTTTTAGAGGATCGCCTAACAATTGTCGTCGATCCAATGTTGGCGACTGGAAATTCATCAATTGCTGCCGTTGATAAACTTAAAGAACGTGGCGCTAAGAATTTGCGCTTTTTATGTTTGCTAGCCGCACCGGAAGGCATCGAGAATTTCGAAAAAGCACATCCCGATGTTCCGATCTACACAGCCTCTATTGATAGCCACTTAAATGAGCAAGGTTACATCATTCCTGGCCTAGGCGATGCTGGCGATCGTATTTACGGCACGAAATAAGTTGCCAAAATCTTAATTACATCTAACTAAATTAGACATTGCTTTTCTGTAATAAAGCTATGTCTTTTCATTGCTAAAGCTTAATGCAGATGAACGCATTGTAAGTGGTTTTTCTTCGCCTTTGCCTCCAAATTAAGGATGCAACAGGAAACAAAACGAAGGAAATTCTAAAATGAAAAAGTCAATTATCTCAACAATTACCGCAGCAGCAATTCTTGCATCTGCATCAACAGTCGCTTTTGCAGCATCAGGCGATGACAATGGTAAGCGCGGCGGCAAGCGTGGCGGTCCAAACATCGAACGCATGCTCGAAAAGCTTGATACCAACAAAGATGGTGGCATCACACTTGAAGAAGTTAAAGCGCATCAAGGTACAATTTTTGCCTCAGTTGACGCAAATTCTGACAGCTCACTGACGCAAGAAGAGTTTGATATGATCAAAGAGATGCGCAAAGCTGAACGCGAAGCGAAAAAAGCTGCAAGTGGTGAACAAACCACTCAAACAGCGCAATCAGATGACAAAGACGGTAAAAAACGTGGTGGCAAGCGCGGCGGAAAACGTGGCGGAATGCGCGGAATCGGTTTTGATCGTCTTGATGCAGACAATTCAGGCACTGTCAGCTTAGAAGAGTTTACCGCTCATTCAGATAAAATGTTCGACCGTATGGACCGCAATGATGATGGTGTGGTCAATGCCGATGACGTGAAGCGTAAAAGAAGCTAAACTTCTTTGATTTGTCACCAAATCAAGGCCGGATTATCCGGCCTTTTTTTGTTTTTGTTTGCGTGATTATTCTTCAGCGTAATGCTTTTCAATAATGTCCCAGGCCTCTTCGGCGGTTTCAACGATTTTAAATAGATCAATATCATCAGGCGAAATGGTGCCGTAATCTGCAAGCGCCTGGAAATTAAACATTGTATTCCAAAAATCTGTTCCAAATAAAATAACCGGAACGCGTTCCATCCGGCCTGTTTGAATTAGCGTCAGTGTTTCAAACAATTCATCCATGGTTCC
>CAJQOR010000462.1 GCA_905479965.1 uncultured Rhizobiaceae group bacterium
AATGTTTCAATACCCAATGACAATGGTGTCACGTCGAGAAGAAGAACGTCTTTCACGTCTCCTTGCAAAACACCGCCCTGAATAGCAGCACCCATGGCAACAACTTCATCAGGGTTCACACCTTTATGAGGTTCTTTACCAAAGAATTGCTTCACAACTTCCTGAATTTTCGGCATACGCGTCATGCCGCCAACCAGAACAACTTCATCAATTTCACCAGCAGTAAGACCAGCATCTTTCAAAGCTGCCTTACATGGTCCAATTGTACGCTGAACAAAATCATCAACCAAGCTCTCAAGTTTTGAGCGAGACATTTTCATGGTCAAGTGTTTTGGACCAGAAGCATCAGCTGTGATGAACGGAAGGTTGATCTCAGTCTGAGATGCAGAGGACAATTCAATTTTTGCTTTTTCAGCAGCTTCTTTTAAGCGCTGTAGTGCAAGTTTATCGCCTTTAAGGTCAACGCCTTGTTCTTTTTTGAATTCGTCAGCAAGATACTGAACCAAACGCATATCAAAGTCTTCACCACCCAAGAATGTATCACCATTGGTTGATTTCACTTCAAATACACCGTCACCGATTTCAAGCACGGACACATCAAATGTACCACCACCCAAATCGTATACGGCAATTGTCTTGCCGTCTTTTTTATCAAGACCATATGCAAGCGCAGCAGCAGTTGGCTCGTTGATGATACGAAGAACTTCAAGACCAGAAATTTTACCAGCGTCTTTGGTCGCCTGACGTTGCGCATCATTAAAGTATGCAGGAACCGTAATAACAGCTTGTTGGACGCTTTCACCCAAGTAAGCTTCAGCAGTTTCTTTCATCTTCTGCAAGATCATCGCAGAAACTTGTGCAGGAGAATAATCTTTACCAGATGCTTTCACCCATGCATCGCCATTGTCGCCTTTTACGATTTCGTAAGGCACAAGGTCTTTATCTTTCTTGACCATAGCATCGTCAAAACGACGGCCGATCAAACGCTTTACAGCAAACAGAGTATCTGTTGGATTTGTAACAGCCTGACGTTTTGCAGGTTGACCAACAAGACGTTCGCCATCATCAGAAAATGCGACCATGGAAGGTGTTGTACGTGCGCCTTCCGCATTTTCGATAACTTTAGCGTCGCCGCCATCCATTACCGCGACACAGGAGTTTGTCGTTCCTAGGTCAATTCCAATTACTTTCGCCATTTTTCATCTTTCTCCTAAAAGCAAGCTGCTGGAACCGATTTCCGCATTCCAAAAGCAGCCCCTAACGGGACACAATATACTGATTATCCGCAATAAGCGGGTTTGTTAGTCAAAGGCCCTTCCATGGCATACGGTGGTAACCCCCGACGTCTGCGGCCTATATAAGAAGGCTTGCGTCAGACTGCAAGGCATTATAACGCATCTTTTTCACATCGATTGTCAGTTTTTTACAGCTTAACGGCCTAATATCACGTCCAAAATGGAATTTGGTTGTTTTGAATTGGTATTTTGAGAAGATCCGGTAAGCCCTTTGGTCGGTATTAAACGGTTCTGAGTGACAGAATCACCACGGTCAAAAGCCTCTCTAGATACAGGAATTGGGATCGAGCTTGTTGATTCGGATGAAGGCAGTGGCGCTAATCGATCCGTCAGCTCATTAATATTTGCACTAGGATCGTTAAATATAGGAGCGGGAGCCGTGACACGTGGCAGTGATGCCACTGACATGCCCTCATGCGCATGGGACATAACGGCCTGCCAAATTTTGGCAGGTAGACCACCACCGGTTACTTTCTTTGTGGATTTGCCATCATCATTTCCAAGCCAAACTCCGGCAGTAAGATTTGCGGTATATCCAACAAATAACGCATCACGGAACGATTGACTGGTTCCAGTTTTGCCAGCAACTTGCCAATTTGGAAGTTGCGCATTTCGACCTGTTCCATTTGCCACAACACTTGTAAGCATCTCATTCATTTGGTTGGCAATATGCGGTGCTAGAACGCGCGGTGGATGATCAAAAACATTTTCAAACAGCAATTGGCCATCAGTTGTGGAAATCCGTTTGATAATATGCGGTGTTGCTTTAAACCCACCGTTCATAAAAGGTGCATATGAAGAGGTCAGTTCAAGCAGCGTCACTTCCGATGTACCAAGCGCAATAGACGCGTTTGGATTTAGTTTGGCTTCAATACCCATACGCTTTGCGGTTTTTGCAACATTGCGCGGGCCCACTTGCACAACGAGTTGTGCGGCAATGGTGTTGAGCGATTTCGATAAAGCTTCATTGAGTGTCACAGGGCCGCGATATTTCTCATCATAATTTTGCGGCGTCCATTTGCCGATTTTGACCGGTGCATCATTGCGAATGGAATTGGGGGTTTCACCTTGCTCAAGCGCTGCAGTGTAGACAAAGGGCTTAAATGCAGAACCTGGCTGGCGAAGGGCTTCGCTGGCGCGGTCAAACTGGCTGGTTGCATAATTGCGCCCACCAATGAGAACCTGGATCGCACCACCAGCGTCGATCGCAACAATTGCACCTTCTTTAACGTTGAACTTTTCGCTGTTCTTCTCAAGGGTGTTGCGCAAAACGCGTTCAGCTTGTTTTTGCAAATTAAAATCAAGTGTAGTTTCAATGATCAGATCTTCTTTTACATCACCGATCAGCACTTTAAGATCATCCATCACGCGATCAGCGGCAAAGTTCTCAG
>CAJQOR010000463.1 GCA_905479965.1 uncultured Rhizobiaceae group bacterium
GCATCCGTCATGATAATGATTTTGTGATAACGCAATTTATCAGCGTTAAATTCGTCCTTACCAATCCCTGTACCAAGCGCAGTGATCAACGTGCCGATCTCTTGTGAAGACAACATTTTATCAAAACGTGCGCGTTCTACATTTAGGATTTTACCGCGCAATGGCAAAATAGCCTGATTGTCACGTGAACGACCTTGTTTGGCCGATCCACCCGCTGAATCACCCTCCACGAGGAAGACTTCAGATTTTGTTGGGTCACGCTCGGAACAATCGGCAAGTTTTCCCGGGAGCGATGCAATATCAAGCACACCTTTTCGGCGGGTCAATTCGCGTGCACGACGGGCAGCTTCCCTCGCATGCGCAGCTTCACACACTTTGCCGACAAGAATTTTTGCTTCATTTGGGTGCTCTTCAAGCCACATACCCAAAGCTTCGTTCATCTGGCTTTCCACTACGGGCCGCACTTCAGAGGATACCAGCTTATCTTTGGTTTGAGATGAGAATTTTGGATCGGGCACTTTAACCGATAAAACGGCGGTTAAACCTTCGCGACAATCGTCGCCAGTTAGAGATACTTTTTGCTTTTTGGTCAAACCAGATTTATCAGCATAGCCTGTGACCTGGCGCGTTAGTGCGCCACGGAAACCAGCCATGTGTGTGCCGCCATCACGCTGTGGGATGTTATTGGTAAAACACAACACATTTTCGTGGTAGCTTTCATTCCACCACATCGCAACTTCAACGGTGATGCCATCGCGCTCACTGGTGATTGTAATTGGATCTTCAACAAGTGGTTTTTTCGTACGGTCCAAATAGCGCACAAAAGCCTCTAAGCCACCTTCGTAATAAAGCTCGTCTGAACGCACATCTGAATGGCGATTATCGGTGAGAATAATGCGCACACCCGAATTTAGGAACGCAAGCTCGCGCAAACGATGCTCCAGCGTTTCATATTTAAACTCGGTCATTGTAAATGTTTCAGTCGATGGCAAGAATGTTACGAGTGTTCCTGAACGACCCTCGCGGTCACCGGTTTTAGCAAGTGAAGCATCCGCTACCCCATGGGTAAAGCTCATCTCATGAACTTCATTGTCGCGGTAAATTTTCATTTTGAGCCAAACTGAAAGCGCATTCACAACAGAAACACCCACACCGTGAAGACCACCAGAAACTTTATATGAGTTCTGATCAAATTTACCACCAGCATGAAGCTGGGTCATGATCAACTCAGCCGCTGAGACCCCTTCTTCTTCATGAATACCCGTGGGGATGCCGCGACCATTATCAGTAACCGTACATGAGCCATCTGCGTTGAGTGTAATCGTGACAAGATCGGCATGACCTGCAAGCGCTTCATCGATGGCGTTGTCAACAACCTCATAGACCATATGGTGCAAACCAGATCCGTCATCTGTATCGCCGATATACATACCAGGACGTTTGCGAACTGCATCCAGACCTTTTAAAACTTTGATAGAATCAGCACCGTATTCAGCACTTTTATCGTCCATTGGAGTATCGTTCATTAAAACCCAAATCCTGTTTGGTTGCGTATGTATAATTAGACATGCGAATCACGCAAAAATTATATGCTTAATCTATAATCGTAAGTGCTTTGAATGCCAAATTTGCAGGTTTATTTCGTGAGGCTTTTCACGGATTTTTTCAATAATTCAGTGCCTTGGAGTATGATTGACCTAAATGTTAGATAACCTTGATGTGAATATGGACAATATACCTGATAAAAATGTCGAATTTGTGCCCCCGGCTCCAGTGCCGCGCACAACAATACCGTCAATGTTTGAGGTGATAAGAGCAACATTATCCAATCCCTTGGAGGTGTGGGGGCAACCCTCATACACGTTGCCCTGGATCAAGACCAAATTTCTCTATGAACGCATTTTGATCGTCAATGACCCTGACCTGGTGCATTATGTTTTGGTTGAAAATGCCAAAAATTATCGCATGGCAACTGTTCGTCAGCTAATTTTACGACCAATTTTGCGCGATGGGTTGTTAACAGCAGAAGGGCAGGTTTGGAAACGCTCTCGAAAATCAGTTGCGCCCGTTTTTGCGCCCAGACACGCCAAAGGCTTTGCCGAACTTATGCATCGCCGTGCGGTCCAATATGCGTTAAAATATGAACCGATCACATTGGGAAATGGTTTGGTTGATGTCTCTACAGACATGACCGAAATGACCTATGAAATTTTGGCCGAAACTCTATTTTCCAATGATATCGTCTCGCAGACAGATGATTTATCAAATGATGTCGATCAGTTGTTGCATACAATGGGGCGCGTCGATCCGCTTGATTTGATCAAAGCCCCACGCTGGGTTCCCCGTTTTCGTCGTATGTTGGGGATACCTATCATGCGTAAGTTTCGCAAAATAGTGTCTGATACCGCTGATAAACGCCGAAAACAAATGAATAATAGCCACGATGATGTGCCTGAAGATTTCCTCACGCTGCTGCTACGCCAAGAAGCGCCTGATGGGCTGAAAAGATCAGAAATCGAAGACAACATCATTACCTTCATTGGTGCAGGGCATGAGACCACAGCGCGCGCACTAGGGTGGGCGCTATATTGTGTGGCGAATTCTACAAAGCATCGCCAATTGATGGAAGAGGAAGCCGATAAGGTTCACGAAAATAATGTTGATCCTGTTGATTGGCTCGATGAAATGCCGTGGACCCGTGCCGTATTTGAAGAAACAATGCGACTTTACCCACCCGCACCTTCGATCAATCGTGCACCATTAACCGATGATAAATGGACATCCCCGAGTGGCGAAGTCGTTACAATTGAAAAGGATACAACTGTCCTTGTTATGCCGTGGACGTTGCATCGCCATGAGGAATTATGGGAGGACCCACGGGTCTTTCGGCCAGAACGTTTCTTGCCGGAAAACAAAGCAAAATTACATAGATTTCAATATCTTCCATTTGGTGCGGGGCCCAGAGTTTGCATTGGGGCAACCTTCGCCATGCAAGAAGCTATTATCGCGCTGGGTGTTCTGTTTCGACAATATCGGTTTGATGTAACCGAAGAGACTAATCCATGGCCTGTTCAGAAGCTCACGGTGCAGCCACAAGGTGGATTGCCAATGATTGTTAGTAAGAGGAACCATTAGCAGAATAAGATTATTTCCAAAACAGAAACAATCTTATTCTTTAGCCTCCGATTGACAAATAATTGACCGTCTTTAAAACGATAGAAAATTTCGATCATATAATAAGTGGAGCAACATATGGCCATGCAAGAACGAAACGGTCTTCAAATTCATCAAGAACTTTATGATTTTCTCGTCAATGAAGCCCTGCCGGGATCAGGGGTGGATGAAAACAGTTTTTTTGAGCAGTTTTCTGCACTTATTCATGAACTCGGACCAAAGAACAAAGAGCTTTTGGCAAAGCGTGATGATTTGCAATCCAAGATAGATGATTGGCATCGTCAAAATGGCGCGCCTCATGATCTTGATGTATACAAGGATTACCTCAAAGAAATTGGCTATCTTGTTCCAGAAGGTGAGAAATTCTCAGTCAGTACTAGCAAAGTGGATCGTGAAATTTGCGAAATTGCTGGCCCTCAACTTGTCGTGCCGATCATGAACGCAAGGTTTGCATTAAATGCTGCCAATGCGCGCTGGGGCTCATTATATGATGCGCTTTATGGCACAGATGCCCTTTCAGAAGAAGACGGCGCAGAAAAAGGTAAAGGTTACAATCCAGTGCGTGGTGCAAAGGCCATAGCTTGGGCGCGCAACTTTTTAAACACGAGTGCGCCGCTAAATGGTGATTGGCACGATGCGAAAGCTCTATCGGTTTGTGATGGCGCCTTGAGTGTTGAGCTTGCAGACGGTGAGAAAGTAAGCCTGAAAGATAACAGTCAGTTTGCTGGATATGTTGGTGCAACCGATGAGCCATCAAAAATCTTGCTTGTCAAAAACGGCATGCATGTTGAAATTGTGATCGATCCAAACAGCCAAATTGGTCACGATGATCCTGCTGGGATCTCAGATGTTGTTTTAGAATCTGCCCTCACGTCAATCATGGATTGTGAAGATTCAATCGCAGCCGTTGATGGTGAAGATAAAACACTGGTTTATCGCAATTGGTTGGGCCTCATGAAGGGTGACCTAGAGGAAACCCTTGAGAAAAACGGTAAAAAGTTTGTTCGGAAGCTAAACCCTGATCGCGATTACACGGCACCTAATGGAGCTGATGTGTCACTATCCGGACGCGTTTTGATGTTGATCCGTAATGTTGGTCACCTAATGACGAACCCAGCTATTATCGATAAGGATGGCAATGAGGTTCCTGAAGGCATGATGGACGCAATGATCACAGCGTTACTTGCGCTGCGTGACATTGGACCAGACGGACGACGTGCAAATTCGCGTGAAGGCTCAATGTATATTGTAAAGCCTAAAATGCACGGCCCTGAGGAGGTTGCATTTGCAAGTGAAATTTTCTCACGTGTTGAAACAACGCTTGGTATGGAACCAAACACGCTGAAAATGGGTATCATGGATGAGGAACGCCGCACGACGGTGAACTTAAAAGAATGTATTCGTGCGGCAAAAGAACGTGTCGTTTTCATTAATACTGGCTTTTTAGATCGCACAGGGGATGAAATGCATACCTCAATGGAAGCCGGCCCGATGATCCGTAAAGGTGACATGAAGCAGGCGGCATGGATTTCAGCTTATGAAAATTGGAATGTAGATATTGGTCTTGAATGTGGACTAGCAGGTCATGCGCAAATCGGCAAAGGCATGTGGGCCATGCCCGACCGGATGGCAGATATGCTCGAGCAAAAAATTGGCCATCCAAAAGCAGGTGCTAACACTGCTTGGGTGCCATCGCCAACAGCTGCTACGCTCCACGCCACGCACTATCATGAAGTAAGCGTGAAAGACGTTCAGTCAGAAATTGCATCCCGCGGTCGCGCAAATATAGATGATATTTTGTCAATTCCTGTGGCTAAAAACCCCAACTGGACGCCTGAAGACATTCAAAGTGAGTTGGATAACAATGCGCAAGGTATTTTGGGCTATGTCGTGCGTTGGGTGGATCAAGGTGTGGGCTGTTCAAAAGTGCCTGATATCAACAATATTGGTTTGATGGAAGATCGCGCCACATTGCGTATTTCAGCGCAACATATGGCAAACTGGCTGCACCATGGTGTGGTTGACGAGGAACAGATTATCAGCACATTGAAAAAGATGGCAGCTGTTGTCGATGGTCAAAATGCAGGCGATGCGAATTACACAAATATGGCTGGTAATTTTGAAGCCTCAATTGCCTTCCAAGCTGCCCTTGAGTTGGTTCTTGAAGGTAAAGCCCAGCCAAGCGGATATACAGAACCAGTATTGCACCGCCGCCGTTTAGAGTTGAAAGCTAGCTAAGCGTCGCAACCACGTAAAAAGAAAGCCTCGGAGACGTTTTAAATCATCGCCGAGGCTTTTTATTTGGAAAATGATTTTGATCAAATTTATTGAATAACAATCACTTTGGTCCGGCGGCCCGGTTTCACGCGATCATAAAGATCCATAACATCTTGGTTGATCAGGCGAATACATCCAGATGAAGCCGCTGTCCCGATGGAGTTCCATTCAGGTGTCCCGTGTAAACGGTACAAGGTATCTTGCTTGGTTTTACTGTCAAACAGATAAAGCGCACGTGCGCCAAGTGGATTGCGTAATCCCGGTTGCATACCGCCATCAGCATATTTGCGCAGGTGGGGTTGGCGCTGGATCATCTCTTTCGGCGGTGTCCATGTTGGCCATGGGCGTTTCCAAGCGACATAAGCTTCACCTTCCCAAGCAAACCCCGCACGTCCAACACCAATGCCATAACGCACGGCTTTTCCGCCGCCTAAAATGTAATAAAGGTGGCGCTGCTTTGTGTTGACAATAACTGTATTTTTCGGATGACGTGTTTTAAATCGTACGATCTGACGGTGATATTTTTTGTCTAATTTATTGATTGGAACCGCAGGGACACGGAAGCCACCATCATTCACCGAACCATATGCGTCAGAATATATTGTTCCGACTTTGTTTTTCGATGGAAGGTTTGAGACTTTTTTCGATGTCTCGCTGGATGTTGTACATCCAACTAAAAGTGCAGATGTTGAAATCAGTCCAAGCTGAAGAAATTTGCGACGTTGCATGATAATACTCGAAGTCCCCGATCGTAATTTGCCAGTTAAGGCAAATCTCATGATTATGGTTTATTTTGTATTAATTGGGACTTGCAAGTCTTAAACTGATTAATAACGCGAATGTTACCATTAATTAGAAAGCTATGGCCTTTATGCAACGTTTTAACGTTATGCGTGTCGCCCTAAAGTTTTACTTAGGATTCTTTTGAGGAGCTTTGTCCTTAGTTGGCTTCTCATAAGGTCGACCTGATGCAATTTGATGCACCGCTTCTGGAGGTATTTCATGGGCAAATTTGATATGCGCGCCGATATCGGTCACTTCAACCACCACAGATGCAAGCTTAAATGGGAAATTCTGAAGTAGCAGGTATAAATCTTGCCCCCTTTTCAACGAAAATGGGAGTTTTAATTGTGCGCCACCTTCAGATAAATCAACGATCATGCCTTTCATAACGCTATAGCCGCGCAATCCATCTTTCATATAGCCAACTTTGCATGGCGCATACATTTGACGACGCACATGCTCGCGTTGCTCCTCGACAATTAATCGAGAAAGAAAGTTTCCCTCAGTACCTTTAATTTGACCTTTGGAGGATTTTTGTCCAGCCATTTTTAGCGCCTTAATACAGTGAAAATACTGTGTGTTATTGTGCGGTGATCTTATTAAAATTGGGTTTAAGGCTTTCAGATAAGCCTATGCTTTTGTTTAAACAGTTGAATTTTTATACTAAATATTACGCAATTGACCTGAAATTTGTCCTAATACAGCATTTGCAGCATCCAAAACATTAGAGCCGGGACCAAAAATTTCTGCAACACCTGCATCTTTTAACATCTGGTAGTCTTGCTCTGGGATCACACCCCCGCAAACAACAATGATATCATCAGCTTTGCGGTCTTTTAGCATTTGGATCAGTTCTGGAATAAGGGTTTTATGCCCAGCTGCAAGGGAAGACACACCAATAACGTCCACTTTGCTTGATATCGCTTTGTCAGCAATTTCAACCGGTGTTTCAAACATATCAGATAATTCAACATCAAAGCCCATATCAGCAAATGCTGTTGAGATAATTTTAGCACCACGATCGTGGCCATCTTGCCCCATTTTAGCGACGAGAATATGTGGTTGTTTATCACGCTGAAGAGTTATCTCTGAGATTTTCTGCTTCAAGTTTTCATATTCAGGATCACCGTCATAGTCTGACTGGTAAACACCTGAAATAATCCGCGTCGTTGCTTTATGTCGTGAAAACGCGGTTTCCATTGCATCTGATATCTCACCAAGTGAAGCGCGTGCTCTTGCAGCTTCAACCGCAGCTTCAAGCAAGTTGCCTGATCCAGATGCTGCAACCTGTTTTAAGGTTTCAATAGCCCCATGATGGGTCTTATCATCGCGGTGCGCTTTCATTTTCTCAAGACGCGCTATTTGCGCTTTACGCACTTTTGCATTGTCGATGTCCAAAATATCTATAGGTGCTTCGTCATCAAGGCGATATTTGTTTACGCCCACAATTACATCTTCACCTTTATCAATGCGGGCTTGTCGTTTGGCCGCTGATTCTTCAATGCGCATTTTCGGCAAACCTTGTTCAACGGCTTTTGTCATGCCGCCCAACGCCTCAACTTCTTCAATTAGACGCCATGCTTCATCGACAAGATCATTGGTTAGAGCTTCAACATAATAGGAGCCGCCAAGCGGGTCAACCACATTCGTGATGCCAGTTTCGTGCTGTAAAATAAGTTGCGTGTTTCTGGCAATGCGCGCTGAAAACTCGGTTGGAAGCGCTATGGCTTCATCAAATGAATTTGTGTGTAAGGATTGCGTACCCCCAAGTGTCGCAGCCATGGCTTCAACGGTTGTGCGCACGATGTTGTTGTACGGATCTTGCTCCGTCAGTGAAACACCTGATGTTTGGCAATGGGTGCGGAGCATTTTTGAGCGTTCAGATTTCGCACCAAAATCGGTCATGATCTTTGCCCATAGTTTTCGTGCGGCCCGCAGTTTTGATGCTTCCATAAAGATATTCATACCAATGCAGAAGAAGAACGATAAACGGCCGGCAAACGCATCAACATCAAGCCCTTTCTCCATTGCAGCCCTGACATATTCCATACCATCAGCTAATGTGTAGGCAAGCTCTTGTGAAAGCGTCGCACCCGCTTCTTGCATGTGATAGCCGGAGATTGAAATTGAGTTGAACTTCGGCATTTCGCGCGCTGTGTAATCGATAATATCTGCGATAATGCGCATTGATGGTTCAGGTGGGTAAATATAGGTATTACGCACCATAAACTCTTTTAGGATATCATTTTGAATGGTGCCAGACAGTTTAGCACGATCGACGCCTTGCTCTTCACCTGCAACAATAAACATTGCAAGCACAGGGATGACGGCACCGTTCATTGTCATAGATACCGACATTTGATCAAGTGGAATGTCATTGAAGAGAATTTTCATATCTTCAATGCTATCAATTGCAACGCCGGCTTTGCCCACATCGCCAACAACGCGTGGATGGTCAGAATCATAACCTCTATGCGTTGCCAGATCGAAAGCAACGGAGAGGCCTTTTTGTCCTGCTGCTAAGTTCTTGCGATAAAATGCATTACTTTCCTCGGCGGTGGAAAATCCCGCATATTGGCGGATTGTCCATGGACGACCCGCATACATTGTTGCCTTGATGCCGCGCGTAAATGGCGCAATCCCAGGTAGATCGTTTTCAGTGGAGGCGGGGATATCTTCACCTGTGTAAACTGGCTTGACCACAATGTTTTCAGGTGTTTGCCAGTTTAAAGTTTCAGGGTCTTTCCCCTTCATCTCTTTGGTTGCAAGATCAAGCCAATCGCGTTTTGTGTTTTGAGAGCCAGCCATTATTCAAACTCCATAATCACCGCGTCAACCGCTAAGCTGTCACCGGTTTTCACCGGAATTTCTTTCACGGTGCCAGATTTTTCAGCCTTCAACACATTTTCCATTTTCATAGCTTCAACAATGGCAAGTGGCTGACCTTCTTCAATATTGTCGCCAACGGAAACTTTAAGATCAATCACCAGACCTGGCATCGGACAAAGCAGATATTTCGATGTATCCGCAGCTTCTTTAACAGGCATAAGCGAGAGAAGTTCTGCAACACGCGGTGTGAGTACTTTAACATCTAAATCAGCGCCTCGTGTGCGAATGCGAAACCCGTCCGCTGTGCGATTGCTCTTTAAGAAATAGTTCACGCCTTGAGCGCTTTTATCTTCAGATGAGCTGAACACAGTCGGCGTATCGCCGGGAGTATACGTGCAGAATATTTGCTGTTCCGGCCCATCATCAATTGCGATATCAAACGTGCCTTCCACTTTATCGTCGCTGCGCGAGACGAAAACAGGAATTTGAGCATCACCTATTTGAACGACATAGTTTTTGTCATTGTGATTATCTGTTCCAAGATCAATGCTGTGGAGCGCCTCGCGGCGTTCTGCTTCCACCAACATCATTGCCGCTGCACCTGATGCAATTGAATTTAACTCACCTTCAGTGAGGTCAACGCCTTTAAAGCCTTCAGGATATTCTTCTGCAATAAATGCGGTGGTGATATTGCCTGAGCGGAACCGTTCGTGACCCATCACTGCAGATAAAAACGGTAAGTTATGACCGATACCTTCAAGCTCAAACATATCAAGCGCTTCGCACATGGTTTGAATGGCTTCATCGCGCGTTTCACCCCAAGTACAAAGTTTGGCGATCATCGGATCGTAGTACATGGAGATCTCGCCGCCTTCATAAACACCTGTGTCATTGCGAATGATATTGCCATCGCCAATGTCACCCTCTGCTGGTGGGCGATAACGTGTTAAACGACCAATGGATGGCAAAAACTTACGATAAGGGTCTTCCGCATATAGACGGCTTTCCATTGCCCAGCCATTAAGCTGAATATCATCTTGAGAGAGCGATAATTTATCGCCAGCGGCGACATTGATCATGTGTTCGACCAGATCAACGCCCGTTATAAGCTCGGTGACCGGATGCTCCACCTGCAAACGCGTATTCATCTCAAGGAAATAGAAGTTTCTATTTTTATCGACAATGAACTCGACAGTTCCAGCACTGGCATAACCAACGGCTTGCGATAATGCACAAGCTTGCTCGCCCATTGCTTTGCGCGTCGCTTCATCCAAAAAGGGACTCGGCGCTTCCTCAATTACTTTTTGATTGCGGCGCTGGATAGAGCATTCGCGCTCACCCAAATAAATGCAATTGCCGTGCGTATCTGCAAGAACCTGAATTTCAATATGACGCGGTTCTTCGACAAATTTTTCAATAAAAATGCGATCATCTCCAAATGAACTTGCTGCTTCTGATTTGGAGCGTTCAAATCCTTCGCGCGCTTCATCGTCATTCCACGCTATGCGCATGCCTTTACCACCACCTCCTGCGGAGGCTTTAATCATGACAGGGTAGCCAATTTCACCGGAGATTTTAACGGCATGTTCCGCATCGTCAATCAGCCCCATATGGCCAGGAACGGTGGAAACACCCGCTTCATTAGCAATTTTCTTAGACGTAATTTTATCGCCCATTTTTTCA
>CAJQOR010000464.1 GCA_905479965.1 uncultured Rhizobiaceae group bacterium
CTGTCAGTGAAGACCTGCGCTATATGACGCAAGATGAAATGAATTGCAACAACAAAATGGCAAGAATTTCTCGGAAAATGAAGTTTTCTAATTTTGGTGAAATTTAACGCCTCATGATCTGATTTAATCATATTTTTAAAAACATTAAATTATGTGAGTGACGCATAAATTTCGCACATCTAGATTTGCATCTTGTGCAATAACTTGTATATATGAATACATCATTGATGTTTTACGCCATGAAACTTTGAACTATGAGTTAGCTAATGCCGCGTCCTAAAAAGTCTGACGAAAAGATAGACCTTTCAAATTTGTTTGGAAAAGCTCAGATTGATCGTGCCCGTGCGATCGGCGATCAGGTTTATCAGCTCATGCGGTTATACATCATTTTGGACCGATTAAAGCCAGGGGTCCAGATTAACGAGCAGGATATTGGCGAATGGTTGGGGGTAAGCCGCACGCCGGTTCGTGAAGCCTATCAACGCTTAATGCGCGATGGGTTGGTGATCACCCAGCCCAAAGTTGGATCTGTTGTGTCCACAATTGATAATGATCGGATTAATGAGGGTATTATTATTCGCCGCGCGCTTGAGCGGGAAGTGGTCTGCCTCATTTGCAAAAATGGTGCTGATCTTGATAAGTTTTCAGCTAATATTGCCTTGCAACACGTTGCAATTTCCCAATCGGATCACATAGAATTTTTCAAACAGGATGAAGCGTTTCATCTTATGTTGGCCGAACTTGCAGGCATTCCCACGGCTTGGCGTTTGGCTCAATCGGTTAAAGCGCATATCGATCGAGCACGTATTCGCATTACCAGCCATTTACCAGATCGTATGGATCAGGCCTTTGATGAACATTTAAAGATCCTAAAGGCACTTGAGCAAAAAGATGCTGCCACTGCATCTAAGCTTATCAGCAAACATATTGAAATGATCTTTGTTGATATGGATAAATTTACCTCTGAAAATACGGTCTCATGAACCTTATAAATCGCCACTATCGTGCACCTGTTGGTGTAGCCGATTTACGTTATCACGCTGATGATCATGGCATTGGTATTGTCCATTTTGGGCCTGGTGGGTTTCATCGTGCCCACCAAGCTTACTACACCGATAAGGTGTTGTCTGAAATCGGTGGCGATTGGCGCATTTTGGCTGTGAGCTTAAAAAGCACGAAAACGGTTGAAGATTTGAACGCGCAGGATGGGCGATATTCGCTTTTGATCACATCAAATGATGGCGAAAGTCATTTAAGTGTTGTCGGCGCAATAGCCGGCGCAGAAGCGGCGGTGCGATCAACTGATAAAGTGTTTGAAACGCTGTCGTCGCCCAACACACATATATTGAGTTTGACGGTGACGGAAAAAGCTTATGGGATTGATCGTCAATCTGGAGAGGTCGATCGGGCTCATTCAGACATAGCGTATGATCTTGAAAATCCTGACAAGCCAATTGGTGTGATTGGAATGATTGTTAAAGGGCTGTCATTACGCATGAAATTAGGCTTGTTGCCCTTTACCGTGTTGTGCTGTGATAATCTGCCCAACAATGGTGATTTGGTGCGAGATGGAGTTTGTGATTTTGCCCGGCGTGTCGATGATCAACTGTCTCAATGGATATCATCACATGGGTGCTTTCCTAATACGATGGTGGATCGCATCACACCAGCTGCAACGCCAAATGTGCTCAACACCGTATCGGATATTTTGGGTGTTAAAGATAAGCTTGCAATTGAAACGGAACCCTTCACACAATGGGTGATCGAAGACAGGTTTTGTGGCCCACGTCCCGCATGGGAAAAGGTTGGTGCACTCATTGTTGATGATGTTGCACCTTTTGAACATATGAAGCTGCGCATGCTTAATGGTGCGCATTCTCTCCTTGCATATCTTGGTCATATACATGGTTGTAAATATGTGCGTGATGCGATGGCAAACCTTCATATTAGTAAATTGGTTCGTAGGCATTTTTATGCTGCATCACTAACTCTATCACCGCTCGTAAATGTCGATTTTGCAGAATATGCAGATCAGCTTGCAGAGCGGTTTGAAAATCCAAACATGGCTCATGAAACATATCAAATTGCGATGGATGGAACGCAAAAACTACCCCAACGCATTTTTACACCTGCCGTAGATGCGCTCAAAGCAAATCAACCGCTTGATAGTTTTGCATTGGCTACCGCCGCTTGGATACAATATTGCTATGTTGGTGTGACAGGTCATTCGGTTGACGGTATTGGGGCTTTTTCATTGCGTGATCCACGGGAAGGTGAGATCAAAACTGCTCTTGTCGGTGTTGAGGCAAACGCGCAAGATATTTTTTCCCGGATAATGGCTCTGCCCGATTTTCTGCCCAAAAAATTGTTAGATAGTGATAATTGGCAAGACCTTGTAACGACCAATTTGAGCCACTTGTTGGTAGGTGAATTAGACACAATTGCAGTGAATGCAGTGAGTTGATAAAGACAAAAACTTAAGAACGACTTGGAAGAATTTTTATGAAAATTGCATGTGTAGGCGAAGCAATGATTGAACTATCCGTTGACCCATCTGGCCGAAATGCCGCTGTGGGTTACGCCGGAGATACGTTAAATACCGCCATATATTTACGCCGGAATGTGTCATCAGATCACGACGTTTATTTCACCAGTGTTTTGGGACAGGATCAGTTTTCAGATTGGATGCTGAACTATATCGATAACGAGGATGTAAATTGTTCAACCATTGGAAGGCACGAAGCTTTGCTGCCGGGGATTTATTCCATTTCAAAAAACGAAGAGGGCGATCGTACTTTTACCTATTGGCGTGAAAATTCCGCTGCGCGCACACTTTTTAGAACGACCTCAGGTGCGATAGATTTTGAAATTATTGCACAAATGGATGTTGTGTATTTCAGCGCAATTACGCTTGCCATATTGCCTCAGGATGTGGTGCAAGCGCTGTTTAAATGGCTTGCAGATTATAGGGACAAAGGTGGCAAGGTTGCCTTTGATTCCAATTATCGGCCGCGTCTTTGGCAAAGTCGCGAACAGGCTTTGAAAACCGTTGAGCAAGCTTGGCGTTTAACAGATATTGCGGTGCCTTCCATTGATGATGAATTGGAACTGTTTCAAGACCAAGATGAGCGTGCTCTGATAAAAAGATTTCAGTCGTATAATATTCAAGATGTTGTTATCAAGTGTGGTGAGCGTGGGCCCATCGCATTGATCAATGGTGTGTTGAAGGAATTTGATATAGATTTTCCTTCAGCAAGTAAGATCATTGATACGACTGCGGCTGGGGACAGTTTTAATGGTGGTTTCTTTGCGAGCTTCCTTGCTGGCGGGTCCATTGAGAGTTCTATGCTCTGTGGGCATAATATGGCAATGAAAGTGATTGCACATCAAGGCGCAATCATCGATAAATCGCATATGTGATTGTTATAGTGAGTTGGAAAATTGAACGAAGTAAAATCAAAACAAGATTTGTTTGATGCGTTGAACGCATTGGGAATTGAATATAAGAATTTTGACCATGAACCGGTTTTCACCGTTGAAGAATCAACCTCGCTTCGAGATGATATCCCCGGTGGTCATACAAAGAACCTTTTTCTAAAAGATAAAAAGAGTAATTATTTCCTTGTCACGCTGGAAGAAAATGCGACTGTTGATTTAAAGGTCATTCACACATTAATCGGTGCCAAAGGTCGGGTATCCTTCGGGAAGCCAGAGAAGTTGATGGAATATTTGGGTGTTGCGCCTGGGTCTGTTACCGCACTGTCTGTCATTAATGATACTGAGGCGAATGTAGCAATGGTGATTGATGCGCCGTTGTTGGATAATGATATTATTAATTGTCATCCGCTCCTAAACGATGCAACAACGTCAATATCGCGCGATGATTTGATAAAATTTGCGAAACATTTTGGCCATGACCCTTTAATTATAAAAGTTTCGCAATAAATCTATAAAAGACAAGTAATCAATGACGTGCATTGATTGAGATAAAACGTTTCGCCGCAATTGGATTGGAATTTAAAATGACTGACGATGATAACCCTTACGCTTATAATTCTGGCGCACAATATCAGGGGTCTGCATCATATGGCACAAGTTCTGTAACAACTGGAACTGCGATGCCTTCAGTAAATGCAGCTCCGAACGTTCAAGGTGTTGGCGAAGTTATCAAAGATACAACGCTTAATGATTTTAAAGTTGATGTGATTGATCAGTCTGAGCATCAGCCGGTGATTGTGGATTTTTGGGCGCCATGGTGCGGGCCATGCAAACAGTTAACGCCTGTAATTGAAAAAGCAGTTCAAGAGGCAGCCGGTGCAGTTAAACTTGTTAAAATGGACATTGAGAAATATCCAGATATCGCTAATCAAATGGGGGTTAAATCCATCCCAGCAGTTGTCGCGTTTTCCAACGGTCAGCCGGTCGATGGTTTTATGGGTGTTCAGCCCGAAGCACAGATAAAAGAGTTTATTGCCAAATTAACAGCAACATCTCCGCAAGGCGACATTGCTGAGCAAATTGAACAGGTTCTTGATACTGCTGATACTGCGTTGGAGCAGGGTGATTTTGAACAAGCCGCACAAGCTTTTTCTATGGTTATGCAGCATGATAAGGGAAATAAACGTGCTGTTGCAGGTATTGTAGATTGCATGCTCAAAACTGGCAGGGTTGATCAAGCTGCTGGGCTTTTAGAAAAATTACCAGATGAAGATAAGTCTGCTGTAGAAATATCAGGCGCTATTAAACGTGTAGAAATGGCGCAAGAAGTTGCCAAGCTTGGCGATCCAAATGCGTTGCAAGCGCGTATAGATAGTGATGAAAACGATCACGAAGCTCGTGCGGACTTGGCAAAGATTTTTGCAGCTCAAGGACAGCGTGATGAAGCGGTTGATGCGTTGATTTCGATCATGCGCAAGGATCGTGAGTGGCAAGAAGATGGCGCGCGTAAAATGCTGCTGGATTTCTTTGAAGCATGGGGTCCAGCTGATCCTGCAAGTTCTTCGGGGCGTCGCAAGCTATCGTCTATTTTGTTTTCGTAAGATAAAATAGGTGACGCATATTGTGTTACCTTTGTAACAGCTGGTCATAACAAATGGCTGTTTGTGCGAAAGGCGTAAGATATGCAAGTTGGAAATATGCACTATTTGAAAGAGAATGATCTACCCAAAGAGGTAAGGTTATTCCCATTGCCAGGGGCGTTGTTGCTCCCTGGTAGCATCATGCCGCTGAACATATTTGAACCTCGATATTTAGAATTGTTCGATGATGCTTTGGCCAATGATCGTATCGTTGCCATGGTGCAGCCGAATTTTTTAAACAAAGCAAATACACCTGTTGATGATCTTTGTAGTGTTGGCACGCTGGGCCGCATCATTTCAATCGCAGAGTCAGGTGATGGCCGTTATCTCATTTCGCTGGGGGGTGTATGCCGCTTCAGATTAAAAGAAGAGTTAAGCGTTAAAACACCTTACCGTATTGCCAAAATCACGCCTTTCATGACCGATATTGAAGATAAAGACTTTGAGTTGCCTGAAGCAAAGGTGGAATTGCTTCAACATATGAGAAAATATGTTGATGATAATAATATTGAAGTTGATTATGAAGATATTGAGCAGTTGCAAGTTTCGGATCTTGTGAACTTGTTATCTGGGTTGCTGCCATTTGATTTGGCCGAAAAACAGGCGCTTTTGGAAGCTGATTTTGAAGTACGTGTTCAAACACTTATTGCACTTTTAGAGATGGGCTTTTCAAATGATGCATCTGACTCAAAGCAAACTGTTCAGTAGTATGCTCTCATGAACGATAAAAAAACCAAACAGTCTGACATTGATCCGCATCTATTGCAGTTGCTTGTGTGCCCGCTCACCAAAGGCACATTGTCATATGACAAGGAAGCATCTGAGCTTATTTCGCAGAAGGCAAAGCTTGCTTACCCTGTTCGCGATAATATCCCGATTATGCTCGTTTCAGAAGCGCGGCAATTATAGCTGCGCTTAGACTAAATCATCAAGCCTTTGAGCAGTTTCGGTCCGGATTGTTGCTGCAATCCGGCAGCTTGTTCAATGAAATAGTTTTTAAGTTTTGGCATGCGGTCAACCAAGCCAAGCCCCAAATCTCGCAGGTGCCTGATAGGTGCAATATTGTTTGAGAATAATCTGTTTAACACGTCGGTTGTTACACCCATTTGCACAGTATCAAACCGGCGCCACATCTGGTAACGCTCAAGCGTGCTTTTAGAGCCGTAATCCAAGCCTAAACGATCAGCGTCCACGATCGTTTCAGCCAAGGCGGCAGCGCCTTTAAAGCCAAGGTTTAACCCTTGCCCTGCAATGGGGTGAATGCCGTGGGCAGCATCGCCCACTAGTGCTAATCGATTTTGAACATAATCACGTGCCAGCGTTAAACCCAGTGGGAAGGCTTTTCGGGTGCCTTCTAACTTAATCTCACCGAGTTTGTGGCCAAAACGTCTTTCTAATTCCATTTCAAAAACTAAATCGTCGCTTTCTATAAGCTTATTGGCAGCTTCTGTTTTCTCTGTCCAAACCAGTGAAGAGCGATTGCCAGTTAATGGTAAAATTGCAAATGGACCGCTTGGTAAAAAGTGCTCTTCTGCCATGCCATGATGTTCTCTTTCATGTGCGAGCGCGGTGACAATGCCAGATTGTCCATATTGCCAACGCATTGTTTTGATGCCGGCCATTTTGCGAATGTGCGAGTTTACGCCATCAGCAGCAATGAGCAGCTTTGCTTTTATGATATCGCCAGTGGCCAGTGTGATGGTTGCTTGGCTTTCGGTTCTA
>CAJQOR010000465.1 GCA_905479965.1 uncultured Rhizobiaceae group bacterium
TGCAGCACCTAATCCTGACGCTCCGCCAGACACTATGATGGATCTATTTTTCATGCGAAATTCTCCTCAAATTACATCGTAGCACTTGTTTTTATTCGTATATAGTGTCATGAAACGTCAATATGTTGACACTAAATGACAATAAACATCCATCGATCCCTGTTGCGAAAATCTTCGTTGATGAAGTGCTGGATCGAGCTGAAAAGGCTGATATTGATTTAGGGCTAATGCTTGAAAAGTTGGATATTTGCCCGACACAATTGAGCAGCCTTACGACAAATGAGTTTGGAAAAATTTGGTTGGAAATATCTTATCAAATGGATGATGAATTGTTTGGCTTGGGTAAGCGAGCCATGCGATCGGGCAGCACAACGTTGCTCGGTCATGCTGTTGCCAGCGCCGATACATTTGAAATTTATCTCAATCGTTTGTTACGCTTTTTAAAAATTGCGGTGGAAGAGCCATATGGAGCGATCAAGTATACCAAAGATAATTGTATCATTACATTAAAAGAAACTGGCGCGCCAAATTCTGCCTTTGCCTATCGCGCCATGTTTTTAATCATTCATGGTTTTAATTGTTGGGCTGCCAGAGAGCGCATTCCACTCAAGGAAGTCTCATTTAGATGTAAAGAACCAAATCAAGCCAATGACTATAGTCATTTTTTTGGGGTACCGGTTTCATTTGAAGCGCCATTTAACAGAATAGTGTTGGATCAAAAATACATGAAACGTAAGGTCCGACACTCTGAAAAGGATTTGAAAAAGTTCCTTAGGACTCTGCCTGAAGCATTCTTGAGAGGTTATTATGATACCGAAAGTCTGCATTATCTTATTGTACAAAAATGCTTAAAAACACCACTTCACAACTGGCCTAATAGCAATACATTGGCATTGGAGCTTGGCATGTCCCGATCTACACTCCACAGACGCATGAAAGACGCAGGTCTTAATCTTAAACAATTAAAGGACGAGGCAAGAAAGAAAAATGCGATCGAATTGCTAACGAATACTGATATGCCGGTTTCGATAATCGCTACTGAACTCGGTTACAATGAGCACAGCTCTTTCTACCGTGCATTTACGCGCTGGTTTAACCAAACGCCGATGGATTTTAGGTCTACGAAATCAAAAAATTGACACGCGATGACGCCATATTACACAAGAACCTGCCACTCACTGGCAGGTTCTAGCATCTCGACTTGCTACTTAATGAATAACATTTCTTGATATGTTGGCAATGGCCACAGGTCATCAGCAACCATTGATTCCAATTCATCTACATAACCACGAACTTCCAGCATCTTCGGCAAGATATCGTCTTTGATCATGAAGCAGTGAGCAGAAACATCTGCTGCGTCATGCTCACTGGCCTTAAGTGCCTCAAG
This sequence comes from uncultured Rhizobiaceae group bacterium, assembly GCA_905479965.1. The sequence continues at coordinate 1,388 of CAJQOR010000465.1, forward strand.
CTCAGTGACAGAATCTTGCAGGCTTTTGATAAGATCTGTGATTTTTGAAATCGTCGTATGATCAGCATCAACACCAATTGCTTTTAGACTTGCAAGACTTGATGCAAGTTCACCTTGGTACCGAACTGCTGCGGGGAAGATCATCGTTTTGGCGATTTCTACAACAAGATTAGATTCAACATTCACTGCAGCGATATATTGTTCGGCATAAACTTCATAACGAGAGTCTAATTCACGCTCGGACAGAACACTATATTTTCCGAATAATTCAACATAAGCAGGTTCTTTGATGACGCCCAATGCATCTGGTGTTGTGACAAGGTTGGGAAGACCGCGGGCTGCAGCTTCTGTTTGCCATTCTTCTGCATAACCATCACCATTGAACACAACGCTTGAACATTCTTCCCAAACTGCCTTTGCGTAGGCTGCAACAGCTTTACCAAGGAGTTCAGGTGTAGAGGTATCTGCAGCTTCCAACATTGCTGCCGCTTCATCAAGTGCTTCAGCCATGATGGTATTCATAGCAACCATTGGGCCGGCGATTGATTGGTTGGAACCAACGGCGCGGAACTCAAAGCGGTTACCCGTAAACGCCATAGGGCTTGTGCGGTTGCGGTCTCCAGAATCTTTTGGAATTTGTGGCAAGACATCAACACCAAGATTAAGTGGTGTTTTCTTCGATGTGACAGGACTACCATTCACAATAGATTCCATCACTTCGTTTAGTTCGGCACCTAAGAAAACAGACAAAATCGCAGGTGGTGCTTCATTCGCACCAAGACGGTGATCATTTGATGCAGATGCAACAACAGAACGAAGAAGTGTTGCGTGTTTATAGACTGCAGAAATCATAGCTGCGCAAAATACGATAAATTGTGTGTTTTCTGCAGGTGTGTCGCCAGGATCGAAAAGATTGCCAGCTTTTGGTGAGCCCATCGAGAAGTTGACATGCTTACCACTGCCGTTGACGCCGGCAAATGGTTTTTCATGTAGGAGTGCCGTCATACCGTATTTGGTTGCCACTTTTTTGATTGTGGTCATCACCAATTGTTGGTGATCGGTCGCGACATTGGCCATTTCAAATACGGGTGCAAATTCAAACTGGCCGGGGGCCACTTCATTGTGCCTCGTTTTTGCCGGAATACCTAGTTTAAAACACTCCCTTTCAACCTCAAACATAAATGCTTGGACACGCTCGGGAATTGCACCAAAATAATGGTCATCAAATTCTTGGCCTTTCGGTGGCATTGCGCCAAACAAAGTGCGGCCACAAGAAAGAAGATCTGGGCGCGCATGGTAGAAGTGATTATCAACGAGGAAGTATTCTTGTTCTGCACCCGCAGTTGATGAAACAAATGGTCCATCATTTCCAAAGAATTTCAAGACACGCTGTGTATGTTCATTTAAAGCCTGCATCGAACGTAGCACAGGAGTTTTCTTATCAAGTGCTTCACCTGTCCAAGAGACAAAGGCCGTCGGAATACAAAGCGTCGTACCGTTTGGATTTTCGATAATATAGGCCGGGCTTGTTACATCCCAAATTGTATAGCCGCGCGCTTCAAATGTTTGGCGAATGCCACCATTTGGAAACGATGACCCATCTGGTTCACCTTGAATCAAAGCCTTACCAGCAAATGAGGCCATAGTGCCACCATTGCCATCGGGATCAAAAAATGAATCATGTTTTTCAGCTGTTAGGCCAGTGAGTGGGTAAAAAACGTGCGCGTAATGTGTCACGCCTTTAGAAATTGCCCATGTCTTCATAGCCTCAGCAACAGCATCTGCTGTGGTAATATCCAGCGCTTCGCCTGATGTGATGGTTTTTTTGAGCGACTTGAAAATAGACTTGGGAAGACGTTGTTCCATTTCATTGAGACTAAAAACATTATCACCCCAGATGCTACTGGTTGGGCTTGAAGCAAAATCGAAACCGGATTCAATAGTTGGTGTTGAGGTTATCGCCGAAATGGCATTTAAACGTACAGAGTTCCCGCTCATATTTTTCTCCTAAACGAAACATGGATTTTCGTAATTACACAAGCAATTTTCATGCCACTTAATTTGCACTTATTTCGGGGAAAACACGGCTTAGATGAATAATTTCGCCTAATTTTTAAACACAGCGATTAGTTTTGTTGCACCTTAACAGATGTAGCAATCATGACAGTTGAAACACATGATCAAATTTACTCATCCTTGTTACAAACAATAGCGACTAAGAAGCGAGTTGTTATGCCAAATTGCAAGGCAACATCCACCCCCTTCTGAAATTAGTTCAGCATGTCTGAGTTTGAAATCTGGTTTAAAGTAGACCTTTAATACTTATCCAATGATATTCAGCGCGCACACGTTCTAAAGCACGATTTCGAACGTATTCAATCATAATTCAAGGCTCATATTCAACACCAAGTTCACTAAATGCTGGCAGCTCAGCACATTGCAGAGTTTTCATTTCAATAATTTTAGGAACTAAAATAATGATAAAACCTAACATTTTTTCCTTCTTTTTGAGCCCCGTTTTGCTCTCGTATTTTTCTGTACATATTGCGCTTGCCGATATTGCAAAGAAAAACGATTTATCGATCACGAGAAATGCCGTTGAGACTAACAGTGGTCAAGTAATCCCCATAGGAGCATTTGGAATAGTAAAAATAGCAAAGCCCCGTCAAGCTACTCTGCTAGACCTGCGAGGGATGGCTGGCAGCGGTGATGTAATTCTGCGAAGCCATGAGCGGGGATATTGCCTAACCTTTCCTTTAAGGTTTGTGGCCGGAGACTTTGGTGGCGATAAGATCTCGACTTACACCGTCGACCCTGTGGAGTTTATTATTAAGAGTAGGCGCGTTGCCAAAGCACTGGCAGATGGTGTCGATATTATAAGTGAGGATTATAGAGTGGACAACCGTGACCATCCTGACGCTGAAATAATAATTGCGACTGGACTTGGCGAAGACTTTGGATTTGTCTTAAATCCTGGTCGCAACCTCTGGACCGAGCTGTGGGGAATAAAAATTTCCCGAATTTCGTGTTCACCACGGCCTTGACCACGTAACAACGGCAGGTGGCTTCAACCGCCTGCCACTATCGCCCGATACTGAGATGGGGTTTGCCCAGTTATTCTGCGAAATTCTGTATTGAAGCTTGATTTCGATATGAACCCAGAATCAAACATGATTTCAGTGATTGATAAATCCGTTTCCGCTAACGCCAGTTTCGCGTGACGTATACGATAACCGTTCACATAGCGTGAAAAGTTCTCACCCGTCTTTCTGTTCGTCGCATTTGATATGCGTCTTGCAGGCATAGACAAACGCTTAGCCACACGCACCAGCGTTAGGTTGCTGTCTCTGAAGAGTTCTTTTTCACTTATAAGCTTATCGACGGTTTCTAATATTTTACCATCCGCCTCGGTGGCTGGTTCTTGCTTATTTTTGGAATATTCAGGTGTTCTAAAAATAAGTGGCACTCCAACGAGTGTGACCACAAATGCAAATGCGGCGAATATGCCAGACACGCCACTTATTAGCCCAAGAAGGAGTGGCTTTGCAGCAAATACACTAACGGCGAATAATAACCCGTCGACGGCAATCATGATCCCCAGCAATGCAAGAGTTGCAAACATCACCAGTTTGAGTTGTTTATATGCGAACGGCGACAAATGTAAAAAATCATCTGGGCTATAAAGAAGTAATCTTGCGATCAAAACGAGATAGAGGCAATTGATTATAAGCACATAAAAATCAACGGAAATTGGTATTGATAATAAAATTAGAACAATAGCGACGAACACGGATAGTGCGACCCATAACAACAATCGGTACCATTCAGAATCCTGCTCTATGGATAGCGCCCTATATCCCAGATATGCAGTTGGCGCTGCCATCACCGCAAGCATAGGCTGGATGGGCGTTATCCACTGAATTTCGTATGAGATTCGCAAGCCCAAAATGAAAGCAATACTTCCTAAACATAGCAAAAATAGGCAGAGGAAAATGCGCGCACGACCCAAGATCCTGTCACTTTGCGCCAAAGTAACAGCAGCAATCAGAGTGAGAACACTTACCAACCATACAACAGGAAAATCAGTCATGTTCAATGGATAATCCGCTTCGGGAAATTTTTCAATATTATGAGCATTGCTATGTTATCCTAAGTCAGTTCAACCTATCTGATGCTGCCTTTTGCGCTGTATTATTAAAACACTGACCTTCGTCCTCTATGAAAGCATAACCTTTTAAACGCGCTTGAGGCATTCATATGGTCTTTTCAGCTGCTGTGCCAAAAAGTCCATGACCAACCTTATGCGCTTGTTGTAATGAACATCTGCATGACAGGCGATCCAAAGATCAAGATCAGGCAATGCTAAGTCTGGCAAAACGCGTATCACTCCTGGCCAACGTCTAGCCAGACCCTGATGAGTTACACCAATACCAAGACCCGATCGAATGGCCTCTATGTGACTTAAGATACTATCGCACCTGAAAATAAAATCCGAAGGCTTAAACTCTTCACCGAGTTGCCGCGCGACCTCTATTAGTGATGTTTCCCGATCAAACCCGATAATATTATGATCATGTAGGTCCGATAAACGCTTAGGTGCAAATCGAGCTTGCAGGTAGTCTTCATGGGCAAAAAGCCCTAATGGTAGATCCGCAATTTTTCTCGCGACTAAATCGTTTTGTCTTGGCCTGAACATTCTAATTGCAACATCTGCATCCCGCTGCAAAAGATTTGATGCCGTGTTGGAGACGATTAATTCAATTTCAACGTTGGGATGGTGTTGTGCGAATATTGGCAATATCCGTGGCAAAATTAAAACCCCGAATATCTCATTGGCGGAAATGCGAACCAATCCCTCAACGGTTTCATCAAAACCAGCTGCACGTCGTTCAAACTCATTTGCAGAAATTGCCATTTCATCGGCGGTTAAAACAAGATCACTGCCTTGGTCTGTAATCTTCATACCTTCGCGACTGCGTATAAACAGGGGTATTTTCAGCGCATCCTCCAACAGATCAATGTGCCTGCCGACTGTCGGTTGGGTTAAGCCAAGTTCCCGTGAAGCTGCCGAAAGAGAGCCCGTTTTGGCCACCGATTTGAATGTTCGAATGAGGTCCCAAGATAAGTTCATATAGTGATATACATTTTTCTATATCAATTATCAATATTTAGAGAATTTATAAACAAATAATTATGATGCATTTTTTGATCATCGACGCAAAGCCAGAAAGTTGGCGACAAACCGAAGGAAAAGAAAATGACACGACTTATTAAATCAGCCACAATCGCCGCTACTGCACTCGTTGCTGCCTATAGTATCGGATTGTTCGTAGGACCTTCGATCAGCACAGAAATCGAAATTGCTACACCTGCATCCCAAGTTTGGAAGGACCTCACACAGGGCGCGGCATATCCGGAATGGAACCCATTTATAAAACATCTATCGGGTGATCTGGAGGTCGGCAAACATCTTAACGTCACCATTCAGACCGACGGTAACTCACCCATGGATTTCACTCCTGAATTGCTGGTTGTCGACAAAGATAGAGAATTCCGCTGGGTTGGGCATTTGGGTTTAAAAGGCATCTTCGACGGTGAACATTAT
>CAJQOR010000466.1 GCA_905479965.1 uncultured Rhizobiaceae group bacterium
ATGGCAGCTGCTTAATTTTTGAGATATTAAATCCCGTTGGTGGTCATGTTATCAGCGGGGTTTTCAGCATTTTTGGGAATTCTAGAATAACGCTTAAGTCGCAGTCCAGATTTTAACGCTATTCCGGTGATATTGCTCGCCCAAGTGAGTAATACCGGAAATGAGGACATCACAAAAGTGTCTGATCGATGCGTGACCGTGAGTAAACCATTTTGTATTGAGACCATAAAGCCGGCACTTGATAAACTTCTTCCCGCAACATCGCGCGCGCAAACGAGACTTGCGTCTTAAGCGTTATTCTAGAATTCCCAAAAATGCTGAAAACCCCGCTGATAACATGACCACCAACGGGATTTAATATCTCAAAAATTAAGCAGCTGCCATTTTGACATTTGGTGCGGGCTTCATCTCATTTTTTAGCAAGTAGAAGGACGCCAGAACAATCATCAATGTGCCAATCCACATCGCACCAGTTGGCAAGAAACCGAAGGCAAGCCATCCAAGAACGACATTCATCGGTAGTTTTAAATGATCAAATGGCTGCAGGTATGCGGCATCAGCAATCGAATAAGCTTTTGCCAATGAGAACTGAGCTATCGTGGTTAAAACACCCGTGAGTGCGACCAGCCAAATTGCGTTGCTTGATGAAATGGTAAAACCTGCATCTAGCGCTAGCACTGCGTTAATGGGCGCCAGTAAAACCAGCAGATAAAATGTCAGTGTTTGAGGCTTTTCAAACCGTGTTAAATATTTCGTCATCAAGCTTGAAAGTGCCCAGAAAAATGCGGCTGCTATTGGAAACAATGTCGCCAAGTGAAATTGATCTGACCAGGGTTCAAGAATGATCATCCCCCCGCAAAAACCAAATAAAACGGCAAACCATCTTTGCATGCTCACTGCTTCACCCAAGAAAATCCGTGCGCCAATTGTTACGAAAAACGGGGATGTCATGATCAAGGCAATCGCTTGCCAAATGGGGACATGTGCAAGACCCATGACCCATAACTGGACGCCAATTGCCGCAAAGGCAACACGCAGGACGTGCCATAGAGGGCGTGATGTTTTGCCGTCCTGAAGTTTCCTTAAAATCCACGGCAAGCTAAATGCAAGCGCAATTAGATATTGCCAGAACACGATTGTTGTCGAGCTTTGCCCCATCTGCATGGTGAGAGATTGCAAAAGCGTATTGATAATGGCAAAAATGGCGCCAGCAAGCACCATATAAAATGCACCTTTAAAGGCACTGTTATTTTGAAAATTTAACTGAGTCATGAGCGTTATCCTTTCTGTTGCGCACAAGACTCAAGGCAAACAGGAAAGACCACACATACTGACCCACCAGTATATGTGCTTCACCCGCTCTCTTCCATCCGGACTATAACCGTCGGCTTTGGAATTTCACCAAATCTGCTGACCTTGTAACTTCCGATACAAGCGCTCGCGGGCTTTCAAATAAATGATTACCGCCGGTGGGGAATTTCGCCCCGCCCTGAGAACAGAGGCAAATAATCACAAAGATGATCAGAAGGCAAGAAAGGAATGTGTGTATGGAGAATGAGTGATGATTACCGCTGAAGCGTGAGTAAATTTGAACTGCTTTTTTCAAAGCCGTATTTTTCATAAAACGGCGCTATATGATCAGGACAATAAAGCTCAAAGCTTTTCACCTTGGACAAGGCACTGTGGTTCATAACCTGATCGAGCATTATGCGACCCAACCCCTGCCCACGATGTGAGGTTTTGATGATGAGATCAAAGATGATCGCTTTAAATGTATAATCAGAAAGGACCCGCGAACAGGCTATAAGTTCATTGTCATCTGAAACGCATCCGAACACTAAGTCAGAGTTGTCGAACGCGGATATGACATTCTCAAACGAACGCCCCCTCGTCCACCATTCCCGTTTGTAAAGTTCAAACAATTGGTCCTGAAACTCACCATCGAATGTATCCACCCAATGCATTTATCTAAATCTTAAATTATCACGCGACAGATCCGATATCGATGAGCACCCCATGAGCTTCATATCGCGCTCAAGCTCAGCTTTCATCTGTCCAAGCGCGCGATCTACCCCGGGCCTGCCTGCGGCGGCGAGCGGGTATAAATAATAACGCCCAAGCCCAACTGCCTTTGCTCCCAATGACAGTGCTTTTAAAACATGTGTGCCGCGTTGCACACCACTGTCCATGATCACATCGATCTTGTCGCCAACTGCATCAACGATCTCTGCAAGCTGATCAAACGGACTACGTGAGCCATCAAGTTGACGTCCCCCATGATTGGATAAAATGATCCCTGTACAGCCAATATCAACAGCCCTTTTTGCATCTTCAACTGTCATGATACCTTTAAGGCAAAACTGTCCATCCCAAAGCTTGACCATTTCGGCGACATCGTGCCAATTCATTGATGGGTCGAGCATATCGGTGAAATATTTGCCAATAGACACCGCGCCTCCACTCATATCCACATGGCTATCGAGCTGCGGCAAGGCAAAGCTTTCATGGGTCACATAATTGATGCCCCACATCGGCTTAATGGCAAATTGCAACATCCCTTCTAAGGTTAGTTGAAAGGGGATGGAAAATCCGGTGCGTAAATCGCGCTCACGATTACCGCCGGTAATCGAGTCCACCGTTAGCATCATAACATTGACACCAATGTCTTTCGCACGTTGCATCATCGCGGTGTTCAAGCCACGATCTTTGTGGAAATAAAATTGATAAACTTGCGGATTGTCATGTGCTTTACGCACCTCTTCAAGGCTCACAGTCCCAAGCGATGATACACCAAACATCGTTCCATATTTCGCCGCTGCCGCTGCCACCGCGCGTTCACCATCATGATGGAACAATCGTTGCAGCGCAGTTGGTGAGCAATAAACTGGCATGTCCAATTTCTGACCCATCACTTCAACAGACATATCAATGTCGCTGACACCGGTTAAGACGCTTGGTAAAAGATCACAGTCGTCGAACGATGACGTATTTCTGCGATACGTCGCCTCGTCATCAGCCGCGCCATCGATATAGTTGAAGATTGGTGATGGAAGGCGCTTCTTCGCAAGCTTCCGAAAATCATGGAAATTATGGCAATCTGACAATCGCATTTAAAAACCTAACTTATATTTTGTTGAACGATTAAGACTTAACTATGAGCGAAGATATCACTATCTTCCCAACCCATAAGATCAAGTTTTGCCCTGGTGGGGAGGAATTCAAAGCAAGCCTTTGCTTGATCAAGACGATCTTCTCGTTCCAAATTAGCCATCATCTTATCGCGCAAAGCATGCAAGTGCAAAACATCTGAAGCGGCATAAGCAAGCTGAGCATCGGTGAGTTTTTCCGCCGCCCAATCTGATGATTGTTGATGCTTGGATAATTCCACACTTAACAACTCTCGGCAGACATCTTTCAAGCCATGACGATCTGTATAGGTGCGCGTGAGCTTTGAGGCTATTTTAGTGCAGAAAACAGGCGAACACGTGACACCAAATGTGTGATATAAAACAGCAACATCGAAACGACCGTAGTGAAACAATTTTATTTTGCTTTGATCTTCTAAAAGGGTGACAAGATTTGGCGCCTCTTTCTGGCCTTTCGCAATCTGGATAACATCTGCAGTGCCATCACCTGAGGATAATTGCACGACGCATAACCGATCTCTGCGCGGAATGAGCCCTAAAGTTTCGGTATCGATTGCGATATCTCCCTTGTAGCGCGCGGCAGCTTGTGTGGAAATATCGCCTTTATGCAATCGAATATTTGTCATCAAAGTCTCGTTTTTTGCAGAATCACTTTGTAATCAGTCTAGTCCAATCACAAGCAAGTTTGAACCATTGCATTTTATTTCGATCTGCACTATGTGTCGATTATTCACCGTTGGGGTGCCTTTGTTTCGCAACTAAGGCTGAGAGGCGTTTTTCGCTAACCCATCGAACCTGATCCGGGCAATTCCGGCGGAGGGAACGGTCATCGCTATCTTTATATAAAGCGCAAAGACCCCCCAAAGCTGAAATGTCTGGACAAGACAATTTGGTAGGGGAAAAACGTGACTGCAATAGCGATGACAATTGCCGGATCTGATAGTGGCGGCGGTGCAGGCATTCAGGCCGATTTAAAGGCATTTTCTGCGCTTGGCGTTTATGGCGCGAGCGTGATTACTGCGATCACTGCGCAAAACACAAAAGCTGTAACCGCCGTTGAAGAGATCTCACCCAATGTGGTGTCTGCACAAATTGAAACGGTGCTTGAGGATTTGGATGTTGATGCCATTAAAATTGGCATGCTGTCATCTCCTGAGATTATTCACGCGGTCGCTTCGTCTTTAAAGAACATTGATATCCCGATTGTTTTAGATCCTGTCATGGTTGCGAAATCCGGTGATGCTTTGTTGCGTGAAGAAGCAATTTCTGCGCTGAAAGAAACGCTATTACCGCTTGCAACACTCCTCACGCCTAATCTACCAGAAGCTGCTAAGATATTGGCAACGACACAGGCTGAAAACCCCATGCAGATGGCGTTTCAGGGAAGCGATCTTTTAGCTATGGGTCCAAAAGCTATTTTGATGAAGGGTGGTCATAGCGATGATGACATCTGCACTGACCTTTTAATTGGAACCACTGCTGAACCTATCTCGTTTGAAGCGCAACGCATTGATACGAAAAACACCCATGGCACAGGTTGCACGTTATCGTCTTCTATCGCTGCATGTCTTGCGCAAGGGCTTGAGATAGAAGATGCAGTAGGTCGCGCGCATCAATATTTACAGGGCGCAATCCGCGCCAGTGATCAAATAAAAATTGGTTTGGGCCATGGCCCTGTGCACCATTTTTACGCGCTATGGGGCTCAGATGATGACTGATATCACCATACTAGGTGCAGGCGTTTTGGGCTTAAGTATCGCGACTGAAGTTTCAGCGCGCGGTGGCCGGGTGAGCATTCTAGATCCCAATGGCACGCCGGGACCACATGGTTGCTCCTGGTGGGCAGGCGGAATGCTGGCGCCATTTTGTGAAGGTGAAAGCGCAGAAGAACCCGTCGTGCGGCTTGGACAAGATGCAATTTCTTGGTGGCAGGAGAAAGGCGCTGAGATCACCTTTCATGGTTCAATGGTTGTCGCTCAGAACCGTGACATCAAAGAACTTGCGCGCTTTGGCAGGCGCACATCAAACTTTGAAGAAATTGGAACTGATAAAATCTCAGAATTAGAGCCTGACCTTGAAGGGCGCTATCGAAAAGCGCTTTACTTTCCAACAGAGGCGCATCTTGCACCACGACAGGCGCTTGATACGCTCGTTACAAATTTGAAACTCAAGGACATTGAGGTTCAGACAACGGGCAAACCAGATGCCAAATCGACGATCATTGATTGCCGTGGGCTAGCTGCGCAAGATCAACTGCCTGATCTACGCGGGGTCAAAGGCGAGATGCTGATTTTGCATTGTCCTGATCTTGATTTGAAACGCCCTATTCGATTGTTGCACCCAAGAATTCCACTTTACATTGTTCCGCGGGGCAATGGGATTTATATGCTTGGCGCAACGATGATTGAAGCGGGTGAACGCACACGCATTACAGCACGTTCTATGCTTGAAATGCTCACTGCAGCTTATGCATTGCATCCAAGTTTTGGCGAAGCTGAAATTTTAGAAATCGGTGTTGATGCCCGTCCCGCATTTGCCGATAATTTGCCGCGTATTCGCCATGAGGGACATACAATTTATGCCAATGGCCTTTATCGCCATGGCTATTTACTCGCGCCATCTGTCGCACAACAAGTTGCAAACTATTTGTTTGATGGCAAACGGCCTGAATTTGCCGATCAAAATATGCCCAACTCCAAAGATGAGGTACATCATGACCATTGTGCTTAATGGTGAAAAAGTTGAAACCCAATCGGCCTTGCTGAACGAAGTGCTTGCCGAACTTGGTTATGGCGACGCAAAAGTCGCAACAGCAATTAACGAAGAGTTCGTGCCTGAAACCATGCGTGGTGATGTTGTTTTAAGTGATGGCGATCGGTTGGAGATTTTAGCTCCAATGCAGGGTGGGTAGGTTTAATGAGTAAATCGTTTTACGGCACTGAACTCAAAAACCCGTTAATGTTGGGCACAGCGCAATACCCGTCACCATCTATTTTAGCGGACGCTTTTAAAATGTCCGGCGCAGGCGTTGCGACGGTCTCATTACGCCGTGAAAGCGGATCTGATCGCGGAGGGCAAGAATTTTGGCAATTGATCAAAGAGTTGAATGTTCCCGTGCTGCCAAATACGGCTGGGTGCTACACCGTTAAAGAAGCTGTGACAACCGCTCATATGGCGCGCGAAGTATTTGATACGCCATGGATCAAACTTGAGATTATTGGCCACACAGACACGTTACAACCCGATGTTTATGGCCTTGTTGAAGGCGCGCGAATTCTAAGTGAAGAAGGCTTCCAGGTTTTTCCTTATACAACCGAAGATATGGTGGTTGCTGAACGGCTGCTTGAGGTTGGCTGCGAAGTTTTAATGCCATGGGGCGCGCCTATAGGTTCAGGATTAGGCCTTAACAATGAACACGGCCTTCGCATGTTGCGCGCGCATTTCCCGGATGTACCTTTGGTGGTTGATGCAGGTATCGGACTACCTTCGCAAGCGGCCCACGCTATGGAGCTTGGATATGATGCAATTTTGCTCAACACAGCTGTCGCAAAAGCGGGCGATCCTCCACTGATGGCCAAAGCATTTTCCGATGCGATTTGCGCAGGGAAAGCCGCATATGATGCCGACCCCATGGAGCCACGCGATATGGCTGAACCTTCAACTCCAGTTATTGGAAAGGCATTCCTGTAATGCAGCTTGATCGATTTTACCCCATTTTTGACAATTCCGAGTGGC
>CAJQOR010000467.1 GCA_905479965.1 uncultured Rhizobiaceae group bacterium
GATACAACATGTGTGGATGCCGCTGCTGCGACAACTGCGATGGAAACACTTGTCACATCAGAAGGCGTTGCTGGCGTTGTTGGTGGCGACTGTTCGGGTGTAACAGGTGCTGCATTGGCAAATGTTGCTGTGCCAAATGGCATGGTGATGATTTCACCATCCGCAACATCACCAGGTCTTTCAACTGCAGAAGACAACGGCTTGTTCTTCCGCACAGCACCATCTGATGCGCGTCAAGGCGTTGTGATGTCAGATATCATCATGGGGCGCGGTTTCAAATCTGTTGCTTTGACATACACAAACAATGACTACGGTAAAGGCTTGGCTGACGCGTTTGCATCTGCATACACAGCGGCTGGCGGTACGGTCACAATCAACACAGCGCACGAAGACGGTAAAGCTGATTATGCTGCGGAAGTTGGCGCACTAGCTGCTGCAGGTGGCGACGTTCTGGTTGTTGCTGGTTACCTTGACCAAGGTGGTAAAGGCATTATCCAAGGTTCATTGGATACAGGTGCATTTGAAACATTCGTATTGCCAGATGGCATGGTTGGTGCCGCATTGCCGAAAGCAATTGGTGCAGACTTAAATGGTTCATTTGGTCAGGCTCCAGGTACAGACAGCCCAGGCGCTGGCAAACTTGTTGAGATGGTTGGCGATGCATTTGATGCAACAAGCCCATTTGCTGCTGAATCATATGACGCTGCAGCGCTCATCATGCTTGCAATGCAAGCCGCAGAATCAACAGATCCAGCCGCTTACAAAGATAAAGTCTTTGATGTAGCAAATGCACCTGGTGAAAAAATTCTTCCTGGTGAACTTGGCAAAGCGCTTGAGATTTTGGCAAGTGGTGGTGAAATCGATTATGTTGGTGCATCCAACGTTGAATTGATTGGTCCTGGCGAATCGGCTGGTAACTATCGTGAGATCGAGATCAAAGACGAAGCTCTTTCAACTGTTGGCTACCGTTAAGCCATACGTGTAAAATTAGATGGGGCCCAGTTGGTAGCAATATGTTTATCAGCTGGGCTTCATCACATTCTTGACAAGTGTTTATATGATTATTGTAGAAAATCTATCGAAACAGTTCGGAGGTCTTCGCGCGGTTGACAACGCGTCGCTGAAGATTGAATCGGGTTCGATAACAGGTCTAATCGGCCCAAATGGTGCTGGTAAGACAACCTTATTTAATGTGATCGCCGGAGTACACAAACCCACCACTGGTCGTGTGTTGCTCGATGGTGAAGATGTCACCGGACTTGCTCCGCATGAACTGTTTCATCGCGGCATGCTCAGAACTTTCCAAATCGCACATGAATTTTCAACGATGACGGTTCGCGAGAATTTGATGATGGTTCCACCTAATCAATCTGGCGAAAAAATTTGGGATGCTTGGTTCTCTCCAAAGAAAGTTGCTGAAGAAGAAATTGCGGTCCGCAAAAAAGCAGACGAAGTGATCGAATTTTTAGAAATCTCGCACGTCGCGGATGAGCTTGCGGGAAATCTTTCAGGTGGGCAAAAGAAATTACTTGAACTTGGCCGTACTATGATGGTGGACGCCAAAATTGTGTTTCTTGATGAAGTGGGTGCAGGTGTAAACCGCACACTTTTAAACACAATTGGTGATGCAATCTTACGCTTAAATAAAGAGCGCGGTTATACGTTCTGTATGATCGAGCACGATATGGATTTCATTACGCGCTTATGCAATCCGGTTATCTGTATGGCCGAGGGTGCTGTTTTAGCGCAAGGAACTGCCGAAGAGGTTAAATCTAACGAGCAAGTTATCGAAGCTTATTTGGGTACGGGGCTCAAAAACAAACCAAAAGCCCATGAAGCGCAATCTGCCGAACAAGCGCAGTCAAATAGCGAGGCAGAATAATGAGTTTTTTATCTGCTGAAAATATGACGGGTGGTTATGGTGGTGCCGACATTCTCCATGATTGCGAGATCAAGGCTGAAAAAGGCGAAATTACCGTCATCGTTGGCCCGAACGGTGCTGGCAAATCAACCGCAATGAAGGCTGTCTTTGGGATGCTTCATCTGCGTTTGGGCCGTGTGTTGCTCGATGGTGAAGATATCACTGGCCTGACACCGCAAGCACGCGTTGCCCAAGGCATGGCATTTGTGCCGCAAACTAACAATGTATTTCCCTCCATGACTGTTGAAGAAAATTTGGAAATGGGTGCGTTCTTGCGTGACGATGATGTTTTTGAAACGGTCGCTCAGATCTACGATCTTTTCCCAATTTTGAAGGAAAAACGATTGCAGCCAGCGGGTGAGTTATCCGGTGGTCAACGTCAGCAAGTTGCCGTTGGTCGTGCGTTAATGACCCAGCCAAAATTATTAATGCTCGATGAGCCAACCGCGGGTGTATCTCCCATCGTGATGGATGAATTGTTCGATCGTATTATTGAAGTCGCTAAAACCGGAATTTCAATTTTGATGGTTGAGCAAAACGCACGTCAGGCGTTGAACATTGCCGATAAGGGGTATGTTTTAGTGCAAGGTGCAAATAGATTTACAGACACAGGTGAAGCATTGGTTGCCAATCCTGATGTCCGCAGAAGTTTTTTGGGGGGCTAGGCAATGGATATTTTAAAC
>CAJQOR010000468.1 GCA_905479965.1 uncultured Rhizobiaceae group bacterium
GTTGTAAACACATTTGCATAGGCTTCTTCGTTTTTTTCACGCAAATAGCCTTCAGTTGCATAGGGGCCAAAACGGCGCGGATCAACACCCATCATATCAATGGTTGGTTCGCCATCGACAATCCATTCTGCCAATTGCCAACCGGCGCCTCCTGCAGCTGTGATCCCAAAGGAATGACCTTCATTAAGCCAAAAGTTTTTAAGGCCTGGCGCAGGCCCGATGATTGGCGACCCATCAGGGGTATATGCAATTGCACCATTATAAACTTTTTTAATGCCAACATCGCCAAAGGCTGGAACGCGCTCAATCGCTGTTTCTATGTGCGGCATCAAGCGATCTATATCTTCTTGGAAAAGCTCATATTCGCTTTCATCACTTGGCCCATCAACATAGCAACATGGTGCACCCTTTTCATAAGGCCCAAGTAGCAATCCGCCATTTTCCTCACGCATATACCAAGAGCTATCAGATTCACGTAAGACGCCCATTTCAGGAAGCCCCTGCTCTTTGCGCGCAACAATATCTGGGTGCGGTTCAGTGACGATATATTGATGTTCAACTGGTATAACTGGGATATCAAGGCCCACCATCGCACCGGTTTTACGTGCAAAGTTACCCGTACAAGACACAACATGATCGCAGGTGATATCACCCTTGTCGGTTTTGACAACAAACTGGCCATCATCAAGCTTTTCAATTGCGGTAACTGTCGTATATCGTTGGATTGTTGCACCTAAATCACGTGCGCCTTTGGCCAAGGCTTGTGTAAGATCCGCGGGCTGGATGTAGCCATCTTCTGGATGTTGAATGGCACCCAGCAGGCCTTCTGTTTCACATAATGGCCAAATTTCTTTTACTTGTTCGGGTGTTAAAATATTGACCGGAATGCCGAGCGTTTCTGCAACACCGGCATAATACATATATTCATCCCAACGGTCTTTGGTTTTGGCGAGACGAATGTTGCTGACATCAGATAAGCCAACGCTAACGCCGGTTTCTTCTTCCAACTCACGATAGAACTTCACTGAATATTTATGGATCTGTCCAACTGAGTAACTCATATTGAAAAGCGGTAGTAAACCAGCTGCGTGCCAGGTTGAACCAGATGTTAGTTCTTTTCTTTCGATTAGAATGCAATCAGACCAACCTTTTTTCGCCAAATGATAAAGCGTTGATACACCAACTACTCCCCCGCCAATAACGACGACACGTGCTTTATTTTCCATAACAACTTCCCGACACAGTTAACGATTGCCCGATCAAACTAGCAGATCAAATTTGAATTACCAATTAGATGTGTAACCCATAAAACGCAAAAACTCTGCAATTTACGACACATTATATGTCGCAATTTGCAAAGTTTGTGCAAACTATCCCGGGAGGGGAAAAGTCTATTCCTGCATCGCCCCTGGTCCGGGGATTGCACCTTCTGGGCATTTGCCTAAGATGATCATGCCAAGAACTTCATCCTTGGTCACATCTTCCGTTCTAGCGTAACCCACAACTTGACCATTTTTCATGACCGCAACTCGATCTGCAAGATCGAACACATCATGAATGTCATGGCTGATGAGGAAGATGCCGATGCCATCTTTTTTCAATTGGTGAATAAGTTCACCAACCTGCTCAGTTTCTTGTGGTCCAAGTGCAGCTGTTGGCTCATCCATGATTAGGATTTTTGCATTGAACAAAATTGCACGCGCAATCGCCACCGACTGTCTTTGACCACCTGAAAGTTTGCTAACAGGCTCTTTAAAGCGTTGGAAATTTGGGTTCAAACGACCCATAACTCTGCGAGCTTCTGCTTCCATGGCTGCATCATCAAGTGTACCAAAATTGGTGAGGATCTCGCGACCAAGATAAAGGTTTGCCGCAGCATCCACATTATCAGCTACAGCCAACGTTTGGTAGATGGTTTCAATACCGTATTTTTTGGCATCTCGAGGATTATTGATAATAGCTTCTTCGCCATTTACAAAAATCTGACCTTCATCACGCTTATAGGCGCCCGACAAGATTTTGATCAGGGTCGATTTACCTGCACCATTGTGTCCCAAAATAGCAACAACTTCACCAGGGAAAAGATCAACATCAGCTCTATCAACTGCCTTGATACCTCCAAATCCAATTGAAATGTCTTTCATCTCGATGAGTGGCGTTTGTGAGGATTTGTTTGAATTTTTATCAGTCATTATCCCAACTCCCCTATTTCGCACGTCTGCGGTAGATCGTATCAATCCAGACTGCGAAGACGAGAACTCCGCCCACAACCATTTGCTGAATGGCTGTATCAAATCCGATCAAAATCATACCTGTTTGAAGCGACTGCATTACAACAGCACCTAAAATTGCCCCGTAGATTGTTCCGATACCTCCTGCAAAGGACGTACCACCAATCACCGCGGCAGCGATAACATAAAGCTCGTCTAACGTACCCAATGCGTTTGTTGCTGAGTTTAGACGCGCACTTGCAATAATCGCTGATAGTCCACAAAGAGCCCCCATCAATGCAAAGATCTTAACTGTGATCCATTTGGTTTTAATACCAGCAAGCTCTGCAGCTTCGGGGTTGCCACCAATGGCAAATACATAGCGACCAAAACGCGTGCGGCTCATCAAGAAAGTCATACCCACACCAACTGCAATCATGATTAGAACTGGAATTGCAAATCCATGTGAGATGAAAATCTCTTCTATCGGTGTCGAGATATTATTTTCAGTAGCGTAGCGACGCACGATACCTTTTGGCCAAGGATAGGCATTCACAATCCAAGCAAAGCCCAAGATCGTCGTACAGGCCAAGATACCCAAGAACGTTTCAGCCCACATAGGACGCAATGGAAAGTTAAACCTTTTACGTTTTTTACGTGCTTGCCAGAAACTAAATAGCACAAGTGCGCAGGCTAACAGCGCAATGATCCAACTTCCTGTTGAACCAATTCACCATAGGGTCCGCCACCAAGCTTAGCAAATGTACGATCAACTGGAGAAATAGTTTCACCGCTTGCAAGTAACCAAGCTGCCCCGCGCCAAACAAGCAATCCACCCAATGTGACGATAAAGGCAGGGATCGTAAGATAGGCAATGAGATATCCATGTATCGCACCAATAATTGTGCCGATCAAGATGCCTGCGAGTGCTGTAATAATCCAAATGAGTGGATGTCCCAGACCCAAAATTTCGGGCAATATCCAAACTTGAAGGATGGCCATACACATGGCCGAAAAACCTAGAATTGAACCAACCGACAAATCGATATGCCGGGTGACGATGACCAACACCATACCACATGCCATGACGCCAATTGACGATGTTTGGACAGATAAGTTCCACAAATTTCGCGGTGTTAGAAACGCGCCAAAACCGTTTGCAAAAAGTCCGTAAAAATGAAAGCCCACCCAAATCAATATGAGTGCCGCTATCATGCCCAGCAAACGCACGTCTAATTCAGTTGCACGAAGAAAGCGTGTAAATCCGCTTTCGTTCTCAACCTTATTGGCGCGATGCATATTATTATTATTACTCACCGATAACTCCAATGAAAAACATGCCAACAACTCAGTTGCGATTTGCGCGCACTAAGTTGCGGATAGTCCAAATTGAATTCACACCGCACATTGAACGCGCGATGTGAATATATTGATTTTATAAAGATTAACAGCCAGAAACGCCAGCCATTGCACCTTCACAAGCTTTGTCTTTAGCAATCCAGCCAGCATCGATAACAACACTTAGGTTGTCTTTTGTCACTGGAACTGGTGCTAGGAACTGAGCTGTCATTTCAACACCGTTCGCGCCACCAGACCAGCTTACTGCACCTGGAATGTCCGCCATAGCTTTACCGTCAGCAAGCATTGCAGCAATGTTACCTGCAGCTTTACCTAGCTCACGAGCATCTTTCCAAACAGATACTGTTTGTGTGCCGCGCGCAACGCGGTTAAGCGCAGCGTGATCACCATCTTGACCGGAAACAGGAACTGAACCCGCAAGACCTTGAGCTTCAAGAGCTGCAACAACACCGCCAGCTGTACCATCGTTAGATGCAACAACAGCATCAACACCGTTGTCGTTAGCTGTTAGGATTTGCTCCATGTTTTTCTGAGCATTGTCTGGCTTCCAACCGTCTGTGTAAGCTTCACCAACATTGGTGATTTTACCAGCGTCCATAGCTTCTTTAAGAACTTCCATTTGACCACCGAACAAGAAGTCAGCGTTTGGATCAGATGAAGAACCTTTGATGAAGGCATAACGACCTTCAGGCTTTGCAGCTAAAACAGCACGTGCTTGCATACGACCAACTTCAACATTGTCGAAAGTTAGGTAGAAAGAGCGTGCATCTTCGATAAGACGGTCATAACCAACAACCGGAATACCTTCGTTTGCAGCACTATCAACAGCTGGGCCAATTGCGCCTGAATCTTGTGCAAGAATGATAAGAGCGTTAGCGCCCTGCGCGATCAAGCTTTCAACATCAGTTAATTGCTTTGCAGCAGATGCTTGCGCATCAGCAGAGATGTATTTGTCACCATTTGCTTCGATGGCAGCTTTGATTGCAGCTTCATCAGTTTTCCAGCGCTCTTCCTGGAAGTTTGACCAAGAAACACCGATTACTTTGTCTTTAGCGACAGCGACACCTGAAGCGACAACAGATAGAGCTGCGCCTGCAAGCAACATAGTTGCGAATTTGTTCATTTGAATTCCTCCCAAATGATAAATGTATGATGAGACGTGAAATACTTCACCCCTCATATCGTCGTTAAAACCGATCGAAAATTAATTTTCTCGACAGTCGAAAAAATGTTTGCCAAATTTTTTTGATGGAGTCAACTTATTTATTTCGAGACACGAGAAAATTGACAGAATCAGATTTTGCCTCTAAATAGTGTCTCAATTATAATGGGTTATTCTTTCTATGCTGATGAAGGCGAGTACCGAGAATTTAAGAAAGCAGAACAGAGGGTTGATTTTATCAGCCCTGCGTCGGCTTGGCTCGGTCTCCCACACTGAGCTGTCTCAATGGACGAGCTTAAGTTCGGCAACGGTCTCAACGATCACCACTGAGCTTGAAAAAGAAGGCATCTTGTTACGCGACGAACAAACGCCATCGTCCGGTCGCGGTCGACCACGTGTAAAGTTCCGCCAAAATCCAAATTGTGCCTTTATCGCCATCGTTCGGATCACATCAGAAATGGTGCAGTATTCACTGGTTGATTATGCTGGCACTCTTAAGGATCGTTTTGAAGAAAAACGTCCACCAGCAGAAACCGATGCTGACACATTCTCTGTGCGTTTAAAGCACGATATACAGCGTCTCCTTCAGCGTAACGAATTACAGCCAGAACAAATTTTGACGGTTTCAATTACCACCAAAGGCCTTGTAGCATCTGGAAAACCCGAATTGTTATGGTCACCTGTCTTTGAGGACACAAAGCTCAATTTTGAAGATTTGCTCAAACCAATATTGCCGGCGCAAATTCGCCTGACAAACGACACACAATTTGCAGCGCAATCCATTGCAGAAAAACATTCGGCGAAGCTTGGCGGTTTTAGCAATCGAAAACTTGCAACGCTTTCACTCAGCCATTCAATTGGTTTGGGAATAGCAACCGAAGAGGCGAATGGTAAGATCAGTTCTTTTGCTCCGCCTTTTGGTCATATGATGCATGATCCAAATGGACCTTTGTGCCGATGCGGCGCGCATGGCTGCATTGAATCGATTGCGGGATTTTATGGCATATTAAGGACCGCTTTTGAGGTTGATGATAATGTGGTTCCAGCAAAATTTATCCCGCTTAAAGAAATTGAAAATATCGCTGTTCGTGCGCGCAATGGCGATCACCGAACCGAATATGCATTTCGCTTAGCTGGTGAAGCACTTGGCATTGGACTTGGGCGATTACTGACACTTTTGGGACCTATGCCGATTGCCATTACAGGCCATGGAACTTTGTTTTATGACCTCATGCAGAAATCAATTCTTGAAGGCATTCAAAACACATTGCAGGTCAGACGCAACAAAATGCCCGAAGTTAGCTTTCATACCGATGAAGGCGAGCTAATTTTCAATGGTAATATGCAATCGTGCCTGAGTGATCTTGATAGCAATATCATCTCTGAACAAAACGGTACAAAGTGGAAATTTAACTAATGCGTAATTCACTTCTTGTCATGGGCTTAGTTTGTCTAAGCGCAACAAACAGCTTTGCAGAGGACGCCCTGCCTTGGTCTGAAAAGACGGATGCAATTGGCCGTATTGAACAAATGCCAATTGGGTTCCTTGGCCAAAAAGAACTCGATGAGCTGGTGCAGGCAGGTGAGGAACTTTTTGAAGCGAAATTTAAAAAAACTGAAGGTGCTGGCCGACCAATGGCGACCGCAGCGATCCTTCCAACCAAAGCCAGACGCCTATCAAAAACGGCCTTTGCCAGAACGTCAGGACCAGATTCAGCTTCGTGCGGGGCATGTCATAACGAGCCTTTATTGGGCGGATCTGGCGATTTTGTTACCAATGTATTCGTCTCAGAAGGCTTTACCAATGCTGACTTTAATTCGATTAATCCACAATTTTCAAATGAACGCGGAACCAATCACCTATTTGGCGCAGGTTTAATTGAACTTTTGGCACGCGAGATTACAACCGATTTACGCGACATACGACGCAATGCGCTGAAAACTGCGCGCGCAAATAGAACAGCTTCACGTGTCGAACTTATCTCAAAAGGCATTTCATATGGCTTTATCACAGCGCAGCCCGATGGGGTTTTATCGCTTGATGAAATCGATGGCATTGATACCGATTTGGTTGTCCGCCCATTCAGCCAAAAGGGTGTCATGACATCCTTAAGACAGTTCACCGTTAATGCATCCAATCACCACCACGGCATGCAAGCGACCGAGCGATTTGGTGCCAGATGGACAGGAGAAACAGATTTTGAT
>CAJQOR010000469.1 GCA_905479965.1 uncultured Rhizobiaceae group bacterium
ATACATTTCACGGCCCGCATGGGTGGATGCATTCTCTCCAAGCGTAACTGGTTGAACGCCTGCGCGTTTACCAAAGATTTGTATGGCAGACCCTTCACCAATTAACGTTGAAAGATTTAGCCCAACAAAGCCATTTCCGATGTTTGAACTTGCAAAAATACGACCTTTTGCGTCTGCAACGGTGATAATGCGTCCCTGATCAATTGCATATCGATCAAGCACAAGGTTGATCTGTTCTTCGGTCTCTCGTTTATTTGCGTTTAATGTCGGATCGGGATTAACCCCAATAACGGCAGAGATAGCAGTGAGCGTGAGTTGCGTAGCTTGTTGGGAACTCGCAGAATACCGATTGTAATGCTCATAAACAGTCACACACCGTGCAAGCGCGACGAAAATCAAGAATGTAAGGATAAGTATCGGAATTGAACGCTTAAGCACGGGCTCAGCGTTCTCCAACCTTCGGTATCTCGGTTTGGCAAACAATTTCGCGTGGCCCGCCAGCTCACGTTCATCAAATTGTTTGGCAACGGATTCCATTTTCAAACGCGCGTCATTAGCCGCACGAATGCTATTCACATTCACCATATGTTAAAATCCCCGTGTGATCCGAACATCCCTAACATTCGAATCTACCCTAATGAATCAGAGCGGATTCCTCGTGTCTAGTGGCTCTTGCTACTCTTCTGCGATGTTTGTCGTTAACCTTCTGTTATGACTCGTAAATTTTTTATTAAGATTTTAATTGAATGATCAAAAAAAACGGCACGCTGAGCGCACCGCAGTATTTTGTAACTCATAATGATAGAAAAGTATCAGTTTTGCTGATACTAATTAACATTAGTCAGCAAGTGTTCTTTCAACAATATCAGATACATCCGTGGATAACTTGTCATTTGATGAAATCTTCTCAAGAGCCGCCTTAGCAGCTGCCTGACGAACAGGTTCTAAATTCCGCCAAGATCGCATTGTGGTCAGTAGACGCGCTGCAACCTGTGGGTTTTTCGGATCAATGGCTAAAATTTGTTCTGCAAGCAACTCATAGCCTTTACCATCAGTGCGGTTAAAGCCTGTAGCATTGCCGCCCGCAAATGTTCCGATCAATGAGCGAATACGATTTGGATTACCAGCATCATAGGCATCGTCTTTAAGTAGTGCCTCCACTTTTGATAGAGCAGCCTCACCTGGAATTCGTGCCTGCAGTGCAAGCCACTTATCCATCACAAGCGGATTGTCAGAGAATTTTGATTTAAAATCCTGTAATGCATCTTCGGTTTCAGATGCAACAGGATATTGGCTTGTTAAAATCTGCAAGGCCGCGCTTTGCTCGGTCATATTATCTGCAGCTTTATAAGCTGCTGCTGCGCGAGATGCGTTCCCATCATTGCGAGATAGATAAGATAAAGCTACGGCCGATAGTGCACGTTTTCCTGCAGGATCAGCACCTGGATCAAACTCGCCATCGGTTTTCATATTTGCAACAAAGCTCTCGCACACATCAGCTAGTGCCGTTGCAATAGCGTCTTTGACCGTTGAAATAGCTTGATCAATTGCATCAGGATCGATGTTCTTACCAATTTCGCGGGCAATATCAGCATCGCTTGGAAGGGTGAGAGCTTGCGCTTTAAATGCAGGTTCAATATCAGCGTTTTCTGCAATGGCTTTATAGGCACCAATTAGTTGATCGTCCGCTGCTGCGCTGCCACCTGATTGAACAGTATTGGTGCCATCTATAAGAACGCGCGTTGCTAGGTCTTGCAAAGCCTGCCATTGCGCAACACCGTCTGTGTCATTGCGTGCGATATGGGCAAGATCTTCATTGCTTTGTTCCATATGAACATTGATTGGAGCCGATAAACCACGGTTAATAGATAGAACTGGGCGTGATTTGAGATTTTTGAACTCAAATGTCTGTTTGCGCTCGGTCAGATGGAGCACTTCGTTTCCATTGTTTCCCTCTGGCGCGATATCATAATTCTCACCATCTTCACCAATTAGTGCATATGAAAGTGGGATATGCATCACTTCTTTTTTGTTCTGGCCAGGCGTTGGCGCAAGCGCTTGTTCAAGCTCCACCTTAAAGCTTGATGATGCCTCGTCCCAAGATGTTGAAACCGTTACGCTTGGTGTTCCTGCCTGATCATACCACAGGCTAAATTGGCCAAAGTCTCTCCCGCTCACTTCTGCAAAGCACGCGATGAAATCTTCAATCGTTGCTGCATCACCATCATGACGCTCAAAATATAGATCCATGCCTTTGCGGAAATCATCAGCACCCAAAATCGTGCGGATCATGCGGCAAACTTCTGAACCTTTTTCGTAAACGGTTGCTGTGTAGAAATTGTTGATCTCTTTATACGTATCAGGACGCACAGGATGCGCCAATGGTCCGGCATCCTCTGGGAATTGAATAAGCTTTAATGTGCGAATTTCATCGATACGGATAACAGAACGTGAGCGTTCTTCGGCTGAAAATTCGTGATCGCGATAAACCGTCAAGCCTTCTTTTAGGCAAAGCTGGAACCAGTCGCGACATGTGATGCGGTTGCCGGTCCAATTGTGGAAATATTCATGTGCAATGATACGTTCAATATTTGCATAATCTGAATCTGTTGCAGTTTCAGGATCCGCAAGCACGTATTTGTCATTAAAGACGTTGAGCCCCTTATTTTCCATCGCACCCATATTAAAATCAGATACTGCGACAATTTGGAAAATATCTAAATCATATTCGCGACCAAATTTTTCTTCGTCCCACTTCATAGAACGCTTAAGCGCATCCATGGCGTATGACGCACGAGATTCTTTGCCATGTTCGACGAAAATTTTCAAAACAACATCTTTTCCTGACATTGTCGTGAATGTGTCTTCGATCACACCTAAATCACCGCCTACCAGCGCAAAAAGATATGATGGTTTTGGATGTGGGTCATACCAGGCGGCAAAATGACGACTTTCATCATAAGCACCACCACCTAGGAAGTTGCCATTGGATAACAGCACAGGTGTGTCTTCTTTATCTGCAACAATAGTAATTGTGTAAACACACATCGCATCAGGACGATCATAAAAATATGTCATCCGGCGGAAGCCTTCAGATTCACATTGCGTGCAGTAAACCCCGTTGGTGCGATATAATCCCATGAGTTTAGTGTTGGTTTCAGGGGATAAGATCGTCGTAACCGTTACCTCAAACGCAACGCTTTCTGGTAAGTTGCGGATGGTCAATTCATCTGCTGACACATCGTGGTCAGCATCCGTAACATCAACGGAATCGACCTGAAGTGATTCTAATTTCAACTCATCACCAGAAAATACAAGTGGTGCATCTGTTGCCACACCTTCGCGGCGATGCATCAAAGTTCGCGCGATGAGTTTGGTTTCTGTGGGATGAAGCTCGAAGGTGAGATCTGTTCTTTCTAGAACGAAATCAGTAGGTTGATATTCTGAAAGATGGAAAACCTGTCCCGTGTTACTTCGCATGCGTATGTCCCAATTTGGTGTCTTTTTAATCAATTTTTATTTAATCTCCGCACCTTTCTGGCACGAGAGAGCTAATGAACCGTTATCATTTATTCCAAAACCTAGGGTTTGGAGCTGAATTGAGGCTTGATTTTATCTAAATATCAAGCATCTAGAAATGGTTTGGAGCTGAACTTATCACATTTATCATTAAATGGATCATTCATATGAATGGGACCTTTTTTGGTTTTTACTGTATGAAGACACTTTGAAAGTGAGATATGAATCGTGCCCCCTGAAAATATCGATCAACAAGCAAACAACAATTCCGATGCAGAAAACCGCCAAGCGGTACTCGTTGGAATAGGCTTAAAGGTCGTATCTGTTTTATTTCTTGTTTCAATGTCCGCCATGATCAAACTGGTGGGTGAGGGCATTCCAGTTGGGCAAATCATCTTCTTCCGTGCATTCTTTGCCTTGGTGCCGGTTTTTGTATATCTGGCCTATCGTCACGAGTTGAAACATGCATTTTACACCAAACGTCCCTTGGGGCATTTGGGACGATCACTGATCGGATGCTGTGGCATGGGGCTTGGTTTTTATGGACTGACGAAATTACCATTGCCAGATGTTGTTGCGCTTCGCCACGCAACTCCGCTTTTTGCGGTTGTATTTGCTGCTATCTTGTTGCACGAAAAAGTCCGTCTTTACCGCTGGGCAGCGGTGGCGGTTGGGCTCGTAGGTGTTTTGATCATATCTTGGCCACGCTTATCGTTGCTCGATGGAGCCGCAGATCAAGATGCGTTATATGGTGTGATTGCCACAGTGTTTTCGACCATGTTTGCCGCGATGGCGACAATTTTTGTGCGGGCATTGGTGAAAACAGAAAAATCGCCAACTGTTGTTTTATATTTCTCGTCTATGGCGTCTTTCTTTGCTGCTATGACTGCATTTTTCGGTTGGGCATCACTTGATCTTTATAATACCAGCATTTTAATTGGAGCAGGGGTGCTGGGCGGTATAGGCCAAATTTTGATGACAGAATGCTATCGTCATGCCAGCGTTTCAACCATCGCACCATTTGATTATACATCAATCATCTTTGGTATCGTGCTTGGGTTTATCTTATTTGGTGATATTCCAGGTGGATACACGAGTTGTTTTCTATGGTGTAATTGTCTTAATTGGCGCGTCTATCTTCCCGCTTT
>CAJQOR010000470.1 GCA_905479965.1 uncultured Rhizobiaceae group bacterium
GCAACTAGTTACAGACATCAAGTCATACAGTCAGTATCTCGCCACCCAATGTTATCCAGAACCGGGCTGCAGGAACGTTTATTTGCGCATAACTTTACCAAGCTTGTATACCCACAAATTTGGGAAGATCCTGAAGTGGATATGAAAGCGCTTGATATCAAGCCAGATGATAATTTGGTATGTATCGCGTCGGGAGGCTGTAATGTGTTGTCTTACATGACAAAAGAGCCAGCAAACATAACCGCTTTAGATCTGTCACCCGCACATATTGCGCTTAATAAACTCAAACTTGCAGGTATTCGTCACGCACCAAATTATCGAACATTTTTCGACTTCTTTGGAACCGGCGACATAGCAGCAAACCTTAATATTTATGAAGTTTACTTCAAACCAAATCTTGATCGCTCGACGATTAATTATTGGGAATCACGCCATGGTATTGCGAAGCGCAAGATTGATATGTTCACCAACGGGTTTTATCAAAATGGTGTATTAGGGCGCTTCATAAAAGCAGTTCACATCTTTGCAAAACTCAATGGCGTGGACTTGCAAGACTTTATAACCTGCCGAAACTTAGATGAACAAAAGAGATATTATAAACAATTTGTTGAACCAATTTTTGACCGTAAGTTCGTTAAATTTTTGACTAACAGCAAATTAAGCCTATTTGGCCTTGGTATCCCGCCTCAGCAATATGAAGAGCTGGCAAGTTCTGCAAATGGTGACATGCTTGCAGTCTTAAAAGAGCGGACTCGCGCGTTAATGTGTGATTTTCCGTTATCTGAAAATTACTTTGCTTGGCAGGCTTTTAATCGTGGTTATAAAGACGACAGCACTGGGCCATTGCCGCCATATCTGCAGTTTAAAAACCTCAGAATTCTAAGAGAAGTCAAAACCAATGTTGAGTTCCAAAACAAGACATTTACTTCCTATTTAAGTTCCCAAGAAAACAAATCTAAAAATGGCTATGTATTGCTCGACGCTCAGGATTGGATGACCAATGAACAACTTGAGGAGCTTTGGCAAGAAATAGACAGAACAGCCGCACCGGGCGCACGTGTCATTTTCAGAACAGCTGGCATTCATTCAATTTTGGAGGGTCGCATATCGCAAGGTATATTATCAAGATGGAATTATCGTTCGCAAACATCACGTGAACTGACCATACAAGATAGATCTGCAATTTATGGCGGCTTCCATCTTTATGAACTTAAAGGCTAATCAAATGCGAGAAAACACGATCACTCACAAACTTCAAATGGATAGCATCTATAGCTTTCAACGACATATTTATGATGCGAGCCGAAAACATTATTTGCTTGGAAGGGATCGTCTTTTACAGGAACTAGCACCACCTCATCATGGCGCGGTACTTGAACTTGGATGCGGGACCGGGCGTAATCTCGTCATTGCTGCAAAAAAATATGAAACAGCCCATTTCTATGGCTTGGACATCTCACATGAGATGTTGAAAACTGCACGAAAGCTTATAGACAAGCACGAACTTTCAAAGCGCATATCGCTTAAGCAAGCAGATGCGACAAATTTTTCACCCAAGGATTTATTCTGCGTGGAAACATTTGACCGTATCTATATCTCATATAGCCTATCAATGATCCCTGATTGGCAATGCACGTTACAACAGGCATTTACTCACCTGTCAGAAAATGGCTCTATTCATATCGTTGATTTTGGCCAGCAAACAGAATTACCAACGCTTTTAAAACTGATGCTCACAAAATGGCTAAACCTATTTCACGTGACCCCACGAGCCGATCTATACGATCATGTTAGCAAACTGGCTAAAAAACATAATCGAAATTTTAAGTTTCAAAAACAATATAGAGACTACGCTCATTACTGCGTAATTGGACCTAGGCGCAAACTACGTGACCATACAAAAAAGGCGGCCTAGGCCGCCAAATTTGATTTAGTAGTAAAGTGAAACCGCATGTTTGGCTTCCGCAAAAAACAGCCAACGCTCGGCAAACAACCCAGCAATCATTGATAAAAACGCTAGGAACATAAAGAACCCATGCGCGCCTGTAACAAATGCAAGCGCTGCCAGTACAAACGGAACCAATAAGCCCAACCCGACAGAAATTGTACGTAGTTTTTTCGCGTGTTTACGGCCAATCTGGTGCATCATCTCTTTGGTCAAGTAGTTCTCACCAGAATGCGGTTTTTCAAATAGTTTAACTTTTCCAAGATGTCCAAGACCTGTTGCAGTCCCCGCATCAGAACCTGTATCAGAAAACCCAACACCATCTGCACGACGCCACCACATCAGTTTAAGGCCCCATGCAGCGATCAATGCAAGGCCTGTTAATACACTGACCGAAATGCCCGCAAATGATGAAGCATTTCCAAATGTTGCAGCCAAAACGATCCCAGACGCCAATCCAAATGCCACATAGCAAATAGATGTTAGAACATTATGCCAGCTCGGCACTGTTTTCAACGACGCGTAAATCATCGATGTTGCGTAGATTGTGATAACCGCCAAAACCGCAATGATAAATCCAAGAACGCCAATGCGTGTTCCCGTGACCATCCAAACCAATGCATAAATGGCAAAGAGTGTAAGCGTTAGAACAGAC
>CAJQOR010000471.1 GCA_905479965.1 uncultured Rhizobiaceae group bacterium
GTAATTCCAAAGTGGAAGGTGCATTGAAAACCAGAACGGCAGTCGGTGCAGCATCAAATACTTTATATCTGGGGCCAGACGGATTTTTTGACGATAATATATTCGATCCGGATCAGATCGATCGATACATTCGCGGGCAGTCATCAGATTAATTGTTTTGCATTGCACAAAAATTATTCAACTGTGCTTGTTTTTCAATCAATTATTTAAATCTACCAAATGGTCAAAATAAATTAATATCATTAACATATTGAAAATAAACGATAAAAATTTTTATTTTCAAACTGGCACACTTTCTGCATAATTATAGACAGCTTCCCAAGGCTAATAAACGGATCCAACGATGGGTTCAATATAATAGGCAATGCCGCCAAAACCACGTCTCTGCATCCTCCTCCCAGCAGAACGTCGTTTTGGCGGCTTTTATTTGTGGGTCATACAAAACCCGTTTTGAAGGAGAGAACATGTTTGACGTAATTAAAAAGAATGCAATGGCGCTGAGTGTAACGACGACACTTGCGATCACTGCTTTCTCATCAGCGCAGGCTGAAATGCTAGATGTTGAGAAAGATGAACTTAAATTTGGCTTTATTAAACTAACCGATATGGCGCCGCTCGCGGTTGCATATGAAAATGGTTACTTTGAAGACGAAGGTCTTTTTGTGACGTTAGAGCCGCAAGCGAACTGGAAGGTTTTGCTAGACCGTGTGATCACTGGTGAACTTGATGGCGCGCACATGTTGGCGGGTCAACCTTTGGCAGCGACAATCGGATTTGGTACAAAAGCTCACATCGTCACACCATTTTCAATGGACTTGAACGGTAATGCTATCACAGTTTCCAATGAGATTTGGGATCTGATGAAACCAAACATTCCTATGCAGGATGATGGTAAGCCTGTTCATCCCATTAAGGCAGATGCGCTGAAGCCTGTTGTCGAGCAGTTTAAAGACCAGGGCAAGCCGTTTAATATGGGCATGGTTTTCCCCGTATCAACACATAATTATGAGCTGCGTTATTGGTTGGCTTCTGGTGGTATTCATCCGGGATTTTATTCGACAAATGATGTGTCAGGTCAAATTCAAGCAGATGCTTTGTTGTCAGTCACACCTCCACCGCAAATGCCTGCAACATTGGAAGCGGGAACTATTCTTGGTTACAGCGTAGGCGAGCCTTGGAACCAAGCTGCCGTGTTTAAGGGTATAGGTGTTCCAGTTGTGACCGATTATGAGCTTTGGAAAAATAACCCTGAAAAAGTGTTTGGTTTGACGAAAGAGTTTACTCAAGAAAATCCAAATACAACGCTTGCTCTGACAAAAGCGCTTATTCGTGCTGCGAAATGGCTTGATGAAGATAACAACGCAAACCGTATGGAAGCTGTTGAGATCTTGGCGCGCTCTGAATATGTGGGTGCGGATGCTGAAGTGATCGCAAACTCAATGACAGGCACATTTGAATATGAAAAAGGCGACAAACGCGATGTTCCTGATTTTAACGTGTTCTACCGCTATTTCGCAACATACCCATACTATTCAGATGCAATCTGGTATCTGACGCAAATGCGTCGTTGGGGTCAAATCGCTGATCACAAAGATGATGCTTGGTATGATGAAGTTGCTAAGTCTGTCTATAAACCTGACATCTACATGCAAGCAGCTGAGCTTCTTATTGCAGATGGTTTAGTCGATAAAGCCGACTTCCCATTCGGCTCGGATGGTTACAAAGATCCAACGCCAGCTGCTGATATCATTGACGGAATTGGGTATGACAGAAGGGCACCAAACGCTTACATTGACAGCCTAACGATCGGTTTGAAAACAAACCAAATGATCGAAGGCAGCGACGTCAAAGGCTAATTGAAAACAAAATCATGGGTTGGCTGCGCGACGGCCGACCCAATTTTCAGATAATTTATAGGACCTAAAATGGCACAGGCAATGACTTCCGTCCCCGAAGTATCGAGGAAAAGTAAATTCCTTTCTTTCGTGAATAAATCCAGCTCATGGTTAGAGGCATTGGGACTTTCTTGGTTCGTGCCGTTGTTAAAAATTGCCAGTGGTGATGATGTTAAAACACAACTGGGAGAACTTAAAAATACACTTATTGTTCCACTTATAGGTATTTTGCTATTCTTGGCCGCATGGGGAATTTTAGCACCTAAAGTTCAGACATCGCTCGGAGCTGTACCCGGCCCGGTTGAGGTTTGGGAACAGGTTGGTAACTTGTGGGACGATCATATTCGCGAACGTGAGAAAGCAGATGCTTTTTATGAACGCCAAGATGTGCGTAACGCAAAGCTCATTGAAGCGGGTAAAGAAGATAAAGTTAAGTTTCGTAACTATACAGGCAAGCCAACTTATTTCGATCAAATCGTCACGTCTTTGTTCACTGTTGGTCTTGGATTTATTATTGCGACCATCATTGCTGTACCGCTTGGCATTGCCTCAGGTTTATCTAAAACTGTGAATGGTGCCATCAACCCACTTATTCAAATTTTCAAGCCCGTGTCACCGCTCGCATGGCTACCGATTGTGACAATGATTGTCTCGGCAACATATGTGACCCCTTGGGAGTTTATGCCAAAATCATTGCTTATTTCAGCTGTGACAGTGACGTTATGTTCGCTTTGGCCCACTCTCATTAATACAGCGCTTGGTGTGGCATCTATTGATAAAGACCTGATGAATGTTAGCCGCGTGTTGAAGCTGCCAACTTATAAAACCATCACCAATCTTGTTCTCCCTTCATCACTTCCGCTTATTTTTACAGGATTGCGTTTGTCTTTGGGTGTTGGCTGGATGGTATTGATTGCTGCAGAAATGCTTGCCCAAAACCCGGGTCTAGGAAAATTCGTTTGGGATGAATTCCAAAATGGCTCGTCTCAGTCGTTGGCCAAAATCATGGTTGCCGTTCTAACCATTGGTATTGTTGGCTTTATGCTTGATCGTGTGATGTACACACTTCAGCAAGCCTTCACATTCTCAAGCAATCGCTAGGATCATTTGATATGTCTTTTGTAGAAATTTCAGATCTTTCAAAACATTATGGTGAGGGAGCGAACCGAACTGAGGTTCTTTCCAATATCAATCTGAAAGTAGAGGAAAGCGAATTTATCGCGATCGTAGGCTTCTCAGGTTCTGGTAAGACAACCCTTATTTCTGCGGTTGCGGGCCTCATTGAGCCCGATAGCGGTGGCGTTATATTCAAAGGGAAAGAAATTGACGGACCAAGCCCTGAGCGTAGTGTTGTTTTTCAATCTTATTCTTTAATGCCATGGCTTACAGTTTTTGGTAATGTCGCACTTGCTGTAAATAGCGTGTTTAAGAAAAAGAGCAAAAAAGAACGCAATGATATCGTTCAAAAATACGTCGATATGGTTGGACTTTCCCATGCTGCCGATCGCAAGCCTGCGGAACTATCTGGTGGTATGCGTCAGCGTGTTGCGGTGGCGCGTGCATTGGCGATGCAATCGGAATTGCTTTTGCTTGATGAACCACTTTCGGCGCTTGATGCTTTAACACGGGCTAAGCTGCAGGATGAGTTTGCAGATATTTGTGAGAAAGAAAAGAAAACTATTATTCTCATCACAAATGATGTGGATGAAGCCATTTTGCTTGCGGATCGCATAATCCCATTAAAACCTGGTCCAAATGCAACATTGGGACCAGATTTTATCGTAGATCTTCCTCGCCCTCGTAATCGTAGCGAAATGAATTCTAGTGACGAGTTCATTAAGTTGCGTGCTGAAGTGACTGAATATCTAATGGCCGTTGGTGCTGAGCGGGATGCGGAAACTACGCAGGAGTTTAGCTTGCCCAATGTGGTTCCTATCACGCAATTGAAAAACGATAAGCTGCCAACAGCATATGAAGCAGAAAGCGGACCAAAACACGACCGAACCTATCTCGAATTTTCGCAAACCAAAAAGGTTTATCCGACACCAAAAGGTCCTTTAAC
This sequence comes from uncultured Rhizobiaceae group bacterium, assembly GCA_905479965.1. The sequence goes on from CAJQOR010000471.1 coordinate 3,958, forward strand.
TGTTGTTGATGGATTTGATTTGAAAATGAAAAAGGGTGAGTTTGTAACTCTTATTGGTCACTCTGGCTGTGGTAAATCCACTGTTCTATCAATGGTATCAGGTTTAAATGACATTACCGCAGGTGGTATCATTTTAGATGGTTCGCACATCCAAAGTGCTGGGCCAGATAAAGCTGTTGTGTTCCAAGCGCCATCACTATTGCCGTGGTTAACAGCTTATCAAAACGTCGCTTTGGGCGTTGAGAAAGTATATCCGCATGCAAGTGCAAAAGAACGTAAGGAAGTAATTGAATATTATTTGTCTCGCGTTGGTTTGGCCGATTCAATGGATAAGCCTGCGATGGATTTATCCAATGGTATGAAGCAGCGTGTTGGTATTGCGCGTGCTTTTGCATTGTCACCAAAACTGCTTCTTTTGGACGAGCCCTTTGGTATGCTCGATTCCCTGACAAGATGGGAATTGCAAGATGTTTTGATGGATGTGTGGAAGCGTACAGAAGTCACTACAATTTGCGTTACCCATGATGTTGATGAAGCTATCTTGCTCGCTGATCGCGTGGTGATGATGTCCAATGGACCGAACGCAAAAATTGGTAATATTATGGAGGTTGATCTTCCACGCCCTCGTTCAAGAAAGGCGTTGCTCAACCATCCTGATTATTATGCATATCGTGAAGAGTTGCTCGACTTCCTCGAAGCCTATGAAGGTGGGGCTGATCCATCTGAAGAGCAGTTGAAATCCATTCAGGAAAAACGTGCAGCTCGGATTGCGCGACAATCCCACAAAAAATCAGTTGCAGCTGCGGAGTAGGAGTTAAATATGACGCCGAAACAAATCAAACTTGTACAAGAAAGCTTTGCGAAAGTGGCACCAATTTCAGACACTGCAGCTGAGTTGTTTTATGGGCGTATGTTTGAAATCGCACCTCAAGTTAAACCTATGTTTTCTGATGATATTTCAGCACAGGGTAAAAAATTAATGCAAGCGTTGACTGTCGTGGTCAATGGTTTGAGTAACATCGAACAGGTTATCCCGATTGCACAAAAACTTGCACAAAACCATTTAAGCTACGGTGTAGAGGCCGAGCATTATGGTGCTGTGGGCGAAGCGCTCATTTGGACGCTGGAAAAAGGCCTTGCAGATGGTTTTACACCTGATGTGAAAGACGCCTGGGTCGCAGCTTAT
>CAJQOR010000472.1 GCA_905479965.1 uncultured Rhizobiaceae group bacterium
CACTGAGGTCACTATTATTCGCTGGGGTGAGGATGATTTCTGGCTCATGACTGCAGCCGTTGCCCAATGGCATGATTTTGAATTCCTGATGAAGTCACTGCCAAAAGATGGCTCGCTTAATTTAACTGACATCACCAAGGAGTGGTCAACGCATCTTGTCACAGGCCCAAAGTCTCGCGATCTTATTGCGAAAATCGCACCTAATGCTGATCTGTCAACGGGTTGGCTCACAATTCAGGATGCAATTGTTGCAGGCAAACCCGCAAAACTATTCCGCATCTCCTTTGCTGGTGAACTTGGCTGGGAAGTGCACACGTCATTTGACGACAGCGCAAATGCCTATGCTGCAATTCGCGATGCAGGCGCTACTCCATTTGGAATGTATGCGCTTGATTCTATGCGAATTGAAAAAGGCTACCGAACTTGGAAAGGTGATCTTTCAACCGATTACACGCTTCTTGAAGGTGGTTTGGAACGCTTTGTTCGCCTTAACAAAGAACAAAACTTCCCCGGCAAACAAGCATTGCAATCCGAGAAGCAACAAGGCACACAAAAAGGTTTTGTCACACTTGTTGTCCAAGCCGGCGACAGCGACGCACCTTATATGTCAACCGTTTGGAATGGCGATGAAGTTGTTGGTGAAACGACATCAGGCAACTGGGGTTACCGTATAAACAAATCAGTCGCTCTTGGTGTAGTAAAAGCAGAATTTGCAGCACCTGGCACTGAGTTGGAACTCGAGATCTATGGCAAACGCTGCAAGGCTGTTGTGCAGGAAGACCTTCCATTGTGGGATGCAGACAACGAAAGAATCCGAGCCTGATGTTAAACGCTTTTGCCAAGGATATTATTGAAACATTCCGTTTGGGATTTGTGGCAAGTGTCACCCCAGATGGACGCCCCAATGTGTCCCCCAAAGGTACATTTTTAGTGTTGAGCGAAACTCAAATTGGATTTGCCGACATTCGCTCTCCACAAACAATTACAAACATTGAAAACAATCCTGAAGTTGAGGTGAATTTCGTCAACCAATTTTCCCGAAAAGGTATTCGGATAAGAGGGAAAGCGACAATTGCCAAAAAAGATACGGACAGCTTTCAAGAACTATTCATTCATTGGAAAAACGAATGGCCATCATTGGCCCATCGGATCAACGCAATTGTAACAATTAAAATCTCACACCTTAAGCCACTCACAACACCGCCCTACGATGACGGCGTTACAGAAGAAGAAATGGTGGAGATTTACAAACAAAAATTTAGGGAGATTTACCCATGAGCCTGCCGGAAAAAGCACGCGTCGTTATCATCGGTGGTGGTGTCATTGGTTGTTCAGTGGCATATCATTTGGCAAAAATTGGCTGGAAAGACATTGTTCTTTTAGAGCGCAAACAACTCACCTCAGGCACGACTTGGCACGCAGCCGGATTGATTGCCCAGCTTCGCTCGTCAAAAAACATGACCAAGCTGGCAAAATACAGCCAAGAGTTATATGGAACGCTTGAAGCTGAAACCGAAGTTGCAACAGGCTTCCGCCGTTGCGGTTCTATCACGGTTGCCCTTACCGAAGCACGTAAGGAAGAAATTCTTCGTCAAGCTGCCATGGCCCGCGCCTTTGGTGTAGAAGTTGAAGAAATATCGCCCACAGAGGTCAAAGAACGTTATGAGCACATCAATATTGATGGTGTAACTGCAGGTGTATACCTCCCAAAAGATGGTCAGGGCGATCCAGCAAACATCGCCCTTGCATTGGCAAAAGGCGCACGCCTTAAAGGGGCTTTGGTTAAGGAAAATGTCAAAGTCACCAAGATCAATAAAGATAGCAAGCGCGTCACAGGCGTTGAATGGCAACAAGGTGAAGAAACCGGTGTGATCCAAGCAGATCACGTTGTAAACTGTGCTGGAATGTGGGGCCATGAGGTTGGTAAAATGGCAGGGGTCAATGTACCGCTACACGCTTGCGAGCATTTCTACATTGTCACCGAAAACATCCCGAACCTGCAACAGCTTCCCGTTCTTCGTGTTCCAGATGAATGTGCCTATTACAAAGAAGATGCAGGTAAGTTTCTTCTAGGGGCGTTTGAACCAAATGCAAAACCTTGGGGCATGGACGGAATTCCTGAAAGCTTTGAATTTGATCAACTGCCTGAAGATTTCGATCACTTTGAACCCATTTTAGGCCAAGCAGTTAATCGACTACCCATGTTGGCAGATGCAGGCATTCATACGTTCTTCAACGGTCCTGAAAGCTTTACACCTGACGATGCTTATCATCTTGGCCTCGTACCAGAATGCGAAAATTTCTGGGTGGCTGCTGGGTTTAACTCAATTGGCATTCAATCCGCAGGTGGCGCCGGGATGGCACTCGCCTCTTGGATGGATACAGGCGAAAAGCCCTTTGATTTAGGTGATGTAGACATTTCGCGCATGCAGCCTTTCCAGGGAAACAAAACATATCTTTATGAGCGATCAAAGGAAACGCTTGGTTTGCTTTATGCCGATCACTTCCCTTTCCGCCAGAAAGAAACAGCGCGCGGCATTCGCAAAAGCCCGCTTCACTACCACTTGCAGGAAAATGGCGCTGTCTTCGGTGAGCTTGCGGGTTGGGAACGCGCCAATTGGTTTGCAGATGATGGCCAAAAAGCTGAATACGAATATAGCTGGGATCGACCAAATTGGTTTGAAAACTCTGCACGCGAGCACGAAGCCATTCGCACAAATGTTGGCCTTTATGACATGTCCTCATTTGGTAAAATCCGAGTTGAAGGTCCCGATGCTGAAAACTTCCTCAATTACGTTTGCGGAAACAATATGTCGGTGCCGGTGGGTAAATTAGTATATACTCAATTCCTCAACAAAGCCGGCGGTATTGAAGCTGATGTGACAGCAACACGCCTGTCTGAAACATCATTTGTTGTGGTCACACCTGCAGCGACACGCCTTGCAGATCAAACTTGGCTTGAACGCCATAAAGGCAATTTCAACGTCGTAATTATTGATATGACCGCAGCTGAATCCGTGCTCGCAGTTATGGGACCTAATTCGCGTAAATTGTTACAAATGGTGTCACCCAACGATTTCTCAAATGATGTTAATCCATTTGGCACATCTCAAAATATTGAGATTGGCATGGGTAATGCGCGCGTAAACCGCGTGACATATGTTGGCGAACTAGGGTGGGAAGTTTATGTATCCAACGATCAAGCGACACATGTGTTTGAGACGCTACATGCAGCAGGTCAAGAACTCGATCTTAAATTGTGTGGATTGCATATGATGGATTCATGCCGGATTGAAAAAGGCTATCGCCATTTTGGTCATGATATCACCTCAGAAGACCACATCTTAGAAGCAGGTCTTGGGTTTGCCGTCAAAACAGACAAACCTGATTTCATTGGCAAAGAAGCCGTACTTGCGAAAAAAGAAACTGGCTTAGAGAACAGAATGCTTCAATTTAAATTGGTGGATCCAGAACCACTACTCTACCATCATGAACCAATTTTACGCGATGGTGAGGTTATCAGTTATCTAACCTCCGGTGCTTATGGCCATACTTTAGGTGCAGCGGTAGGTCTTGGATATGTGCCGTGCAAAGGTGAAAAAGCAGCCGATATTCTTGCATCAAAATATGAAATTGATGTTGCAGGCAAAAAATTTGAAGCGGAAGTATCTCTCAAACCGATGTACGATCCAAAATCGGAGCGTGTGAAGGCAAATTTGCTTGATAATTTAATCACGAAAAACGCTTAAATTGTGTAAAATTTTATGGCTGGAACAAACGTTTTAGCCATAAGTTTATTGTAGATTCTGGCAAGAGATAAACAGCTTTTATTAATAGTTTTTTGCTTAAACTAAAGCTAGTTAATTGAAATTGCAGTTTACTGCCTGAAAACGAACAGAATTTACTACCCATGACATCAAATTCATCCGGTCGTCCGCAAAGTCCAAGAACTAACCCTGCATCCAATGCAATGGCCAAAGTTGCAGCCTTCATGCAGCGTATGAATATTGAGTGCACACCGGCAAACTTTGAGTTGCTGTTTGCAGTTGTAGGCGGTCAAAACGATGAACTCCGTGCTGAATTTAGCAAACTTGATCGTAATATCCGGCAGCAAGATTTAGACATACTCATTCGTAAACACATCCCGCATCATGTAGAAGATGATGTGGCCTCAGAATCAATCGATACAGTTGGTGATGAGCTGCATAAATTTATGGATCTTGTTAAGTCGGAAAGCTCTTCGCTTGAGAAATTCGACGAGGTTTTGCAACAGCAAACCAAGACACTTGCAGATCCTGCCAGCGTTTCTCCAGAAAAACTCAAAAATACCCTTTCAAATATTTCTGCTGCAACCGCACAGAAAATGGAAGAAGGTCGCAAGATTAAAGAAGCAGTTAGCGAACAAGTGCAGCGTCTTGATGTCGTGGCATCTGAGCTTAACAACTTCAAACAACAAAAATTTACAGATCCTTTAACAGGACTTCCCAATCGCCGTGCTTTCAATAAAGAAATGCTGGCAATCTATGCCGGCGAGCATCCAAAAGCTTGTACCATGGTGATGATTGAAATTGACGCTTTTGCGCATATTAAAGACAATCTTGGTCCGCTTATCGCAGATAAATTTGTGGTTCATATCGCAAATATCGTCAAAGAGTCTTGTTCAGCTAAAGACTATTTAGCACGCGCATCTGACACGCAATTTGCTTTCATCTTTGATAGCATCTCTGAAAAAACCGTCGAAGGCCTCGTCAATAAATTTAGGCATGCGATTTCAAAAACGCCACTGCTAAATGCAACAAATGGCAAACCTATTGGCAATGTCACGGTTTCAGGTGGTATATGTGGTGCGAACACCGCCTCTGGTACGGGCGATATTCTAGCGAAAACAGAAGCTGCCTTGGACCTTTCTAAGAAGAAAAAGGGCAACCAAGTTACATTATTTGAGGAACGCAGAAACAGCTCTGATAGTAATCTTGAGCGCAATTCATGGTCGCTATATAATGAAGCTGGTTAAGCTTGGTTCATTGAACTGCAAAGACCAATCGTCTAAAAGTTATAAATCACCAATATCTTGATATAAAAACCCGCTTCAAGCGGGTTTTATTTTTTATGAATTTCCGTGTGCCTGAAGCGCGGTTATCGCAATACAATCGCAAACATCTTCTGCACTACAGCCGCGCGATAAATCATTCGCAGGCTTAGCTAGACCTTGCAAAATTGGACCAATAGCTTTTGCGCCACCAATGCGTTGTGCAATTTTATAGCCGATATTACCCGCCTCCAGATCAGGAAAGACAAACACGTTTGCATCACCCTTGATCGCAGAGTTTGGGATTTTTGATTTCCCAACAGAAGGTACAAAAGCTGCATCAAACTGCACTTCACCTTCAACAATAAGTTCAGGATTTTGATCGCGCACAATACGTGTTGCATTTTCAACCTTGGTTACATTGGGATGAGATGCACTGCCAAGCGATGAAAAACTTAGCATCGCAACGCGTGGTTCTTCATTAGTAAAAC
>CAJQOR010000473.1 GCA_905479965.1 uncultured Rhizobiaceae group bacterium
CTTCTTCATCAACGACATTTACGCCCATTTCGGAGAATAGGGATAAGATGTCTTCAATTTGTTCAGAGTTAACTTCCTCAGATGGTAAAACCGAATTAATTTCGTCCATGGTTACATAACCACGTTTTTTTACCGTCTTAATAAGCTTCTTTACTGCGCCATCAGAAAGATCGATTAGTGGACCGTCTGGACCACCTTCACGTTCATTTTCTTTTTCGTCGTTTTTTTCTTGTGCTTTAGTTGCCATCAGCCAGCCATTTCCTCGCAAAAACTGAGATCGTAACATAACAAATAAACCAAGTTTATCCGTTGCCGCGAATCACCTACGGCAATTTGATCAGTTGATGCTTAATTCCTGATTAACTTAGGATACCCATTCAGTAGGTGATTCCCGTAAAAATGCGCCACGTCAAGTACTTTTCGCCAAAACAGCCTATTTCCGTGCTTCAAACGCAATATTTATAGCTCCACTACGCATTATTACTTTATTTTATGTGACTCCATTTGGTGTCATCTATCACAAATTCAAGCCTATATTTCGAGAGAATCAGCCTTAAAGCCAAAAATATCGAAATTTCTGCGATTTAACCAACGTCATCTTTAACAAAAATGAATAATTAGCTTCGCTTTCTTCCCCGTCCAGACAACACACCGAAGCCATCGATGATCGCTTCCTGACTTTCTAAGCGAAGAACTTCCTCTTGGACTTGCTGCAAAGCTGCAATGAGATCAGGTACAGAATTCTCATCACCCTCCTCCGTTGCCACAGCGATATCGCGCTCAAGTTCATTTTTTTGCCATTTTAGCGATCGCGTTCTTTGATTTAACGAAAATGCCTGCATAAAGCCATCTCTAGCATCCTCTGATGCAGCATCTGCCATAACCTGCCAAAGACGCAATTCCCGCATTTGTTTTTCCAAACGCTCGATAACCGGCTCCATACCCCTTTGTGTGAGATAAATCATCATCTCTTCACGCGTTAAACGACTGCCATTGGCGCATGCCTCCTGCATAATCTGCCATAAACGCTGAAGCTCTTTGTTTTCAAGCTCAAGCTCCATCAATATATCAAAATCATCGATAAGCATGTGCGGGTGGCTTATGATCGTAAAAACAAGCGCACTTTCTCGCGACAACGGCAGGTCAGAGCGACCGCTGACCAGGCTCGAACGACGCAATTTATCAGAGGCAACCATTGCGCTTCCGCCACCGCCGCCGCGACCATTGGGACCATTGGGACCATTGCGACCGTTCTGGTATCTATTTTGCGCTTTGCCAGAATTATAACCGCGATTATTTTGACTTTGGTTGGCATTCCGATTGGAAAAGAATCCACGCAAACGATCACGAATGTCTTGTTGATAGTGATGCTTAATGCTGTCGTCTTGAATAACGGAGATGATTTGACGAAACCGCTTTTCCAATTCCGCCTTACTCTCTGGCGTATCATAAACACCCCTGTTTGCTTCGCGGCTCCAAACCATTTCAGCAAGGCCGCGCGCATTTTTGATCACTTCATCAAACCCTGATCGCCCTTCTTCTTTAACCATATCATCTGGATCTTTACCTTCAGGCAACACGGCAAATCTGATCGATTTTCCCGGTGCAAGCAGCGGTAACGCCAAATCGATTGCACGATCGGCTGCCCGTTGGCCGGCACCATCGCCATCAAAACACAAAACAGGTTGGTTTGAGACACGCCACAACAGACGCAATTGATTTTCGGTCAATGCTGTTCCAAGAGGTGCAACCGCGTTTTCAACACCCGCCTGGTGGAGCGCAATGACATCCATGTAGCCTTCAACCGCGATCAACGGGATATCGTCGTTTTTGATCGAACGACGCGCACGTGCATAGTTAAACAGCACATTACTTTTGTGAAAGAGCTCTGTTTCATTTGAGTTGAGGTATTTTGCCGGTGCGGATGGATCCATCGCCCGCCCACCAAAGGCAATCGTTTTTTCGCGCGCCGATGGAATTGGAAACATTATCCGGTCTCTAAAACGATCATAAGACACTGCAATATCCGGACCGTGGACCACAAGCCCGCACGCTTCAATAAGACCTTTATCAACGCCCTGCTGTGATAAGAACTCTTTCAGTGCATTTCTGCTATCATGGGCAAAACCCAACCTAAAGGTAGAAATTGTTTTCCCTGATAGTCCGCGGTCCCGAAGGTAAGCTCGCGCTTTTGCACCTGAAGCCTGTTGTAGCTGTTGCTCAAAATAGCTCGTCGCCATTTCCATAACATCTTCAAGGGTTGCACGTTTTTGCTCTCGACGCGCTGATTCTGGATCAGGCGCGGGTAAGGTAACGCCTGCCTGATCGGCAAGACGCGTCACAGCTTCAACAAAGCTCAAACCTTCATAGGAGGTCAAAAACTTGAAGTGATCGCCTTTTTCACCGCAACCAAAACAGTAATATCGACCTTTTTTGTCTTCGCAGTGAAAACTAGGTGATTTTTCCCCGTGGAACGGACAACATGCCCAAAAGTCACCGCGAGGTGCGTTTGTTTTTTTACGATCCCAAGTCACATGGCGACCGATGACTTCCGAAATCGGAATTCGGTCACGCAGTTCTTCAAGAAAATTGTTCGAAAATCGCAAAAATGCCTCCAGGGGTCGATATTTACTTAGCATAAATATCTGGAGGCGTTTTGGCTAGAAACTTAAATCAGGTCAAGCAAATTCATCACCCGACAGCATTAACCGAAAGGTTAAATAAAGAATTATCTTATGAGACCAAGTCGCATTGAACGCACAACTGCTTGCGTGCGATTTACACATTCAAGCTTTTGCACAGCGAGCATCGCATAGTGATTAACGGTATGTTCTGACAAAGACATGATCGTTG
>CAJQOR010000474.1 GCA_905479965.1 uncultured Rhizobiaceae group bacterium
TGTTTCTTCAGCGTTACCTGCAAAAATCGCTGTTGTGTATGCATGTCCTCGATCGCAGAATTGCCCACCTGCATCCGTTGGATCAACCGTGCGGAAGAAGATTTTTAAAAGTTGCGCGTAGTTAATCGCGGCAGGATCGTAATCAATCCTCACACTTTCAATATATCCTGGGTGATTGCGGTAAGTTGGGTTTTCAATCTCACCACCTTGATAGCCAGATTCAACTTCCGTCACACCGTCAACATTCTCAAAATCTTTTTCAATGCACCAAAAACAACCACCAGCAAAATAGGCTGATTTTGTTTCTGCAATTGCCGATTGGCCTGAAAGTGATGTGATGGAAAATGCTAAAGCAGCTAGTGTCGCTTTGGCTGATGATGATTTAAAGCTCATTCACAAATCCTCGAATGTGGTCCTCGTTGATTTAAATATAGGTGCGCGTTGTAAAAAATGAAATTAACGTATTTGCACAAAAACGTGAGGTTACGTGTAATGTGCAAAAATCGGCGTTAAAAATCGCAAGACTTCCGTTTAATTCTTTGATTTTCAATGTTAGTAACGACGTAAAGAACGTAAAAGTTTCAAAGGGTAGGGTCGTGGCAAATATCACCAAAAGAGTAATTTGTATGATCTGGTTGTTGATTGTTTCAACACCGCTTCACGCAAATGAGAAGGTCACAGGCCTGTTTGAAGCTCAAAATACATGCGCAGCTACTCAAAAGCTCAATTCCGGTAATCCAGGAAATATAACGCTTGAAGTCGGAGAGATTTATGACCTTCTAGCGCTCAACAGTTCAGAACCCAGTCATTTTCTGATTGAAATTCCCAATGCACCGGACGTAACAAAGCGCTGGGTTGGTGTTGAATGCGGAGAGGTTGCTCTTGATGATCCAAACCGTGTCTTAATTCTCAATCCTATAAGTGAGGAAGAACGAGCGCGTGCAAAAGCGCGTGATCAAAAGAAAACCGAGAAAGCAATAAACGCGAAACCGTTGCAGGGTATTGCGCGCGATAGTATCGAAAACTTAATGGCCGCATCTTGGTTGCCAACATTTTGTTTATCAAGCGCTGGCCAACGCGCAAAAGAATGCAAAAACCTCAGCAGTGGCGATGTGTATGCCAGCCAGTTTTCCATTCACGGTTTGTGGCCAAATGATCTTGATGATGACGCCATCTACCCCTGTTATTGCCATCTGAACAAGCCGTTAAAATGTAATGAACGCCGCAAGCCGTTTGCATCGATTGACTTGCCTTTGGATTTGCGAAACGCCTTGCAAAGCAAAATGCCAGGTATTCAATCAGGCTTCTTACATCGTCATGAATGGACAAAACACGGCACGTGCTATGAGAGGTATAATTCCAGTGATGACAGTGGGGCTGATGAAACAGAATATTATCGCGATTCCATTCTAATTCTCGATCAATTAAACGCATCCAAAGTTGGACAATTGTTTAAAAACAATATCGGTAAAGTTTTATCTGATAATCAGATTTATACAGCGTTCGATCAATCCTTTGGCCAAGGTGCATCTGATAAAGTCTTCATCGATTGCAAACGAGTGCGCGGCGAATGGATGATCTCGGAGCTTTTCATTGGATTAGGAGGGGAGATCAAACAAGGTTCAAAGCTCTCGGACTTGATCGCTGCATCCCCCATACGCGATGTCTATTCCAGCAAATCAAGCTGTCGCCGCGGTAAAGTTACAGCTGTGCGTTAGTGTCGGGTGTGTAGTAGGGCGATGCGAGCGAACCCCGCATCACCTATTTTCGTTGTTTTGATTTAGTTGCGACGTAACCAATCCTGAATGGCGCGGCCAATACTATCGGGTTGATCTTCCTGAATGAAATGAAGACCTTGACCAATGAACGCTGTCTCTAGGTTTTCAATCAAGCCTGTGTAGAAAGGAACAGCTTGTGGGGGGACTAATACACCAGGTTGCGCATAAGTCAGCAAAACCGGCATATCAGTTTCCGCCATGAAGTTTTGAATATCGCGCATCAATGTAACATTGCTTGCAGGCTCACCACCAATAGGAACTTCTTTAGGCCAGGTCCACGTTGGCAATCTGCTCTTTATGTTCTGATAAGGTGTTGCATATTCGTTTTGCGCTTGATCTCCCAAAGTTCGGTTGATCATTTGTGGTAGGATTGCGTTTACAAACATATTACCTTCCATGATCATCTTATACCCCTGTTGCTCATCGCGCATCGCTTTGAACATACCACCCATTTCTTCGCCCATCGCCTCATAGCTTGCTTGCGGAAATGCCGGAGGTAAAACACCTTCCATAAAAGCAATCCTAGACACCTTTCCCGGATGACGGCGTGCAAAATCCCAAGCCAATGCTGCACCCCAATCATGAGCAACGATGGTGATACCTTTTAAATCCAACGTCTCGATAAATGCATCAAGATATCGCGCGTGATCTTCAAAGGTGTAACGAATGTCTGGTTTTGCAGAATGTCCCATACCAATCAGATCAACGGCAATCGCACGGTGTGACGCAGATGCATATGGCATGATGTTGCGCCATAAATACGCTGATGATGGATTACCGTGAATGAACAATACCGTTTCACCTTCTCCCTGTTCAAGATATGACATTTTAGAGCCAAGAACCGATACATCTTTTCTTGGGATGCTGAGTTCTTCAGATATCGTTGGAAGAGGGAGCTTGTGTGCGGCTTCATTAGCTAAGGCTGCAAAGCTGATCTGTGAGACAGCGACTGCAATCGCTGTGAACTTTAAAATTTTGTACATGATGTATCCTTGTCTGACGACGAGCATCGTCAGATTAGTTATGCTTTATAATCGTTTAGCAGGGTGAGTTGAATCTTATTGATAGCGTGTTGTTAAAACGATCGACGCGTTATCAAGATCAAATATCGTATCACGCAAAGCAATGTTCGCTTGATATTCGGGATCAGAGCTCATGCCCTTCATCGATGTTTCAGGGTCTTGCGTCTCAAACAAGTTGACGAGATCAGCAGATTGGTTGCCGCGCAAAATCTTGTGTGCCTGAAGTGGTTGTTCAATTCGCTTGAGCCCATGACGTTCCATAGCGGGGCGAACTTTCTCAAAATAAGCGAGTGCATCGTCTACTGTTTTGCCAGTTTTTATCGGCAGGATATCAACGAGAATGTAAGTCATTTTTTCTCTCCAATTAGAAATAACATTGTCTGTGCCTCGTAAATATGTTTGTATCGTGAGTAATACGCAACTAGATAAAATGAGACGCATTGGTGCAAATATGAGACAAGTTGATTGGAGCGATTTAAAATTATTCCTGACGTTTATTCGCTCTGGAACGACCAGAAACGCCGGCGAGCAACTTGGTATAAGCCACTCAACTGTTGCAAGACGGTTGGATGTGCTCAGCGAGAACGCAGGCGCAGCTTTGTATTTTCGCAATACAGATGGATTGCAACTTACATCAGCGGGCCAGGAATTGTTGGAAACAGCTACGCGAATTGAAGATGAAATAACAACATTTGAACTTAGATCTTTCGGGCAAAATCAAGAACTTGAAGGTCTAGTTACGCTCTCAACAGGGGACGCATTATCAGTTGAGCCATTTTTGTCCATCATCGCTGATTTTATTAAAAAATATCCCAAAATTGATTTACGCTTGATCACAAGCGTGTCGATTTCTGATCTTGATCGTCAGGAGGCAGATCTTGCGCTTCGTTTTGGCAACAGTCCAAGCGATCATCTTGTTGGTCGTCGGTTAACTGAAACGGCGCGGGCAATTTATGCGTCTCATGACTATGCGGAACGGTTTTTAGCAAATCCCAATGGGCAAGAGTTTGGGTGGATCAGCTTCAGCGCGCCAGATGATAAGGAGGGGTGGAAAAAATCAACACCATATCCGAATTTGCCGACACATTTGCGATGCGCTGATATGCGAACCCAACAAATCGCCTGTCGTTCGGGAATTGGTATTGTTTTGCTGCCGTGTTTTCTATGTGATCCTGATCCGGATTTATGTCGGGTATCTGAACCTGAATTTGTTGCGCGTCAGGATTTATGGTTGTTGCGCCATTCTGAAATGCGAAAAAATGCCCGTGTGCGGGCTTTAAGTGACCACATTGTTGCATCAATTTC
>CAJQOR010000475.1 GCA_905479965.1 uncultured Rhizobiaceae group bacterium
CTCACCATATTCAGCGCGAAGGCCCGGCGCACCATTTGATTTCATGCCGAGATCTACTGCGGTTTGATGAAACTCATCCACTTGTTGCGCACTATTAGCTTCAAATGCCAGATGGAGTTTTTGGATAATACCGTCAGCTGGAACAAGGCCAAATTCCCAACTTATTTTGCCAAAGCCAACAGCATCAGCGTCAATATAAACTTGATCAACGCCTATCGCCGCTAATACAGGCTGATAAATCGCTTTAGAAGCGTCGACATTTGTGACCGGAAGATTGAAATGATCGATAATCGCCATCTCAGTTCCCACACAAGCTAGACAAATACATCAATTTCTTCTTGTTCGCCCACACCAAAGACGCGTTTATAACGATCCAATTGATCCGGCGGCCCCATCGCCTTGCGCGGATTGTCAGACAATTTAACCGTCGGTCGACCATTTGCAGATGTTGCCTTACACACGAGCGAAAACGGCGCCAGTGCATTATCTTCAACAAGATGTTTGAAATCATTGGTCAGCATTGTGCCCCAACCAAAACTCACCTTGCATCGGTGTGCAAACAAATCATGTAGACGTTTGATCTCTGGCGCATCCAAACCATCTGAGAAAATCAGCAGTTTCTCTTTTGGATCCTCTCCGCGCTTTTCCCACCATTCCAACGCATATTCGGCCACTTTTTCAGGATTACCGCTATCAATGCGGATACCAGTCCAACTGGTTAGCCAATCCGGTGCATTTTCTAAAAACCCGCGTGTGCCATAGGTATCTGGCAAAATAATCCGCAAATTACCATCATGTTCTGCCTGCCAGTCACTTAAAACCTTGTAAGGTGCTTGCGCAAGTTCTTCATCGCCCTCTGCGAGCGCGGAGTACACCATTGGCAATTCATGGGCGTTTGTGCCGATCGCTTCCAACTCATGACGTTTTGCGATCAGGCAATTGGACGTACCAACAAATTTTTGTCCCAAGCCTTCGCGCATGGCCTGCACACACCAATCCTGCCACATATGCGAATGGCGGCGACGGGTGCCAAAATCTGCAACGCGCAAATGATCAACCTGGCGTAGCTCTTCGATCTTTTCCCACAAACGTGTCATTGCGCGTGCGTATAAAACCTGCAATTCAAATTTACCCATACCTTTAAGCACAGCGCGCGAACGCAGCTCCATGATCACCGCAAGTGCTGGGATCTCCCACATCATAACCTCAGGCCAAGACCCTTCAAAAGTTAGCTCATATTGATCACCGCGGCGCTCTAAGTGATAGGCAGGCATTTTTAGGTACTCAAACCATTCCATAAAATCAGAACGGAACATAGAGCGTTTGCCATAAAACATATTACCACGCAGCCACGTGCTCTCCCCGCGCGACAAAGATAGGGTTCTGATATGGTCGAGCTGCTCGCGCAATTCGCCCTCGTCGATCAAGTTTGCTAGTGGAACGTGCGTTGATCGATTTATCAGATTAAATGTAACATTGGCTTTGGGATGATTGCGAAACACCGTTTGCGCCATCAATAGCTTGTAGAAATCTGTATCAATCAATGACCGGACAATCGGATCAATTTTCCAGTTATGATTATAAACGCGGCTAGCAATATCGTGCATGAAACGATCCGATCTTATAGATAATGTGAGCTGACCTTATAGCAAGGGGTGCAATCGATTTGCAAACGCTGTATTCAAGTTTAATTAGGTAGTGCAGAACGTAACCAGTTGAACCAAAATAACTGATTTCTTAGCGCATAGGCTGAATCATTTTCTTATAAAACCCATTGGCGCTACACTCGTTACAAACAATTTGAATTAACTCCAACCATTTTGTTTCATTTTATTTCAATTCAAAAATGTCAGAATTAATGGTGTGACGAATAAATTCGGTCGCTTCTAAATGACGGAGTTCGCTGTTATGTCTGCAGGTTCGGAAACGGATTGTGATTTTATCGAGCGCGCATATCGAAGGCGCACCTATAAGTCTGCATTGGTTTATAATGATGGATGCGGAGGCGCACGTCCTTGTATTTTGAAAAATATAAGTGAAACGGGCGCATTGCTACATATTGAAGACATTAACGGATTGCCATCATCATTTAAGGTTGCAGTTGAACTCGATGATTTCGAAGTCGACGCCAAGTGGATTTGGCGAAAAGATGTGCGGTTGGGTGTTCAGTTTCAAGGGCCATTACAGATCTACCACTCCAATCGAAAACAAGTTGTTCTGCCTGTAGATGGTCCGATGCAGACCGACGGTATCGATAAAAATAAGACAAAAATGCAATGGACAGAGCTGAGATATCGCTTGGCTCAAGAAGCTGCAGAACGCGAAAAACGCGACAAGACTACTCGCTTGGGAAGGCGCGGTGGCGCCGGTTTTGGTAAGCGTTGACGAATAGGGTATTCTGGTTAAACCTCAAGATGCATTACATCCAGCGGCGAACGCGCTTTTTATAATCGAGATATTCCTCACCAAATAGCTTTTCAAGCGCGGTCTCTTCCACCTCAATTTGTATTTTATTGATGATAATAACGAATGCAGGTGCAGCAAGGAGCACCAAGAAGGTTCCAAAATATAACCCAGCGCTTAAGATCCAAAGCAGCATACCCACATACATAGGATTGCGCGAATACCTATTCAGCCCATCGACAACGAGTGTCGACATTTGATCAAGTTTATTGGGTTGGATCGTCGTTCTATGCCTTAAATAGCGTAAAACCGTATATATGAGAATAAATAGACCGCAAAGCGCAAAAGCATTTGCCAGCAGGTATTGCTCGGCAAATCGAAACGATAAGAACGGTAAAAAACGTGCTCCATAATGCATCCCTAAGATTGCTAGGATCATAAAAACGGGTGGTGGGATATGCATATTTTCACCTTTAAGTTCATGGTTATCTGCCCCTTGTTTAAATCGCGCTTGCATTCCGATCAATAGAGCGCTACCCGCAATCGTATGAAACATTATGATGTTATGATTATAGGCGCTGGCGCAGCTGGCATGATGTGCGCAATTGAAGCAGGCAAACGCGGGCGTTCGGTTTTAATCATTGATCACGCCAAGAAAGCGGGTGACAAAATCCGTATTTCGGGTGGTGGCAGGTGTAATTTCACCAACATAAACACCAAGTTTGATCGGTTTTTATCACAAAATCCACGTTTTTGCATTTCAGCACTCAAGCGCTATAGCCAGCATGATTTTATCAAATTGGTTGATCAATATGGAATTGCCTATCACGAAAAAACGCTTGGGCAGCTCTTTTGCGATCATTCCGCGCAGGATATTATCTCTATGTTGCGCGATGAAATGGATAAGGCTGGTGTTGCGCTTAAACTTCAAACATCGGTCAAACGCATCACCCATGATGATACCTATTGGATTACGCTTGATCATGACGAAATCACTGCGTCATCTTTGGTGATCGCGACGGGTGGCAAATCTATTCCCAAAATGGGCGCAACTGGATTTGGTTATGATATCGCAACCCAGTTTGATATCCCGCTAACAGAGATCCGCCCTGCTCTTGTGCCGCTCACATTTTCAGATGATACGCTTGATCGGGTTAAACCTTTATCAGGTGTCAGTGTTGAGAGCTCGGTCAAACACAACAAAACAAAGTTTGATGAAGCGTTGCTATTTACCCATCGCGGACTATCCGGCCCCTCGATCCTGCAAATATCAAGCTATTGGCGCGAGGGTGATGAGATCACTGTTGATCTCGCGCGGGGGCAAAAAATTACTGAGAAGCTTAAATCATTGCGCGGTGAAGCTGGCAAGCAATCAATCACCAACGTTTTAGCGCGTCTTATCCCCGCAAAACTGGCGCAAATGATCATAGAGCAAACAGGTTTTAGCGGAAATCTTGCTGATCAATCTAATGCGAAGCTTGAAAAGATCGGGCAACTCACAAATGCTTGGACCATTAAGCCAGCAGGTTCAGAAGGCTATCGCACCGCAGAAGTCACGCTCGGCGGTGTGGACACCTCAGCGCTTGACGCCAAAACCATGGAAGCTAAGAACCAAGAAGGGCTGTATTTCATCGGCGAAGTGGTTGATATGACCGGATGGCTCGGCGGTTATAATTTTCAATGGGCTTGGAGTAGCGGCTGGGTGTGCGGTCAGGTTTGTTAAACGCCCATTGTCATTAAGTTTGCAAGTTTTGCAGGCAAAACTCTGCGGGCGGCGTGGTCTTCGGGCTGGGTGTGCGGTCAGGTTTGCTAAACAACTTGATTTTTGTAATTACATTTTGTATATACAAATAACGTTGCGGCGGCGGCGAGCTGGAGGGGTTACCAAGACCAGCGCAATCTATAAACTTTGAAACGAGTTTGCTCGATAACGAAGCCGCTTTGCAATTCGAATGGAATGAAGATAAACGCCGCGAAATATACGAACAACACGGCATAGACATATTAGAAGCGGCACTGATTTTCGAAATCAAGTACTAACTAAACAAGACAACCGTCACGACTATGGTGAGCAGAGATTAATCTCATTGGGAATGATTGATGGTGAGGCTTTTATCGTCGTTCACACAGAGCGCGATGGTGTTACCCGCCTCATTACGGTGTGGAAAGGTGGAAAACGTGAGCGAGAAACCTACAAACAATTTATTGAAAACGGCTTCACTGGATGACATTCGCAAAATGAAAAATGCGGGCAATCTCAAGCCTGCCAAGAGAGCGACTTTAGCACCTGAGGAATTGCCAAAAGAGTTTTGGGATGACGCAGAGATTGTTGAACCTAAAACCAAAACGGCTGTTAGCTTGCGTGTTGATGCCGATGTGCTTGAATATTTCAAAAGCCAAGGCAAAGGCCACCTCACCCGGATGAATGCGGTTCTGCGCTCTTATGTCAAAGCGCAACGCTCAAGATAGGTTACTTGACTATTTTTTGGGGCTCATTTGACCTTACCTTGCGACTCTGATTGATCAGAGGCTGAATAAGAGAGGTCAAACATGCTGTTCCCGGGGGATATATTTCTCAAAATATTTGAATTTGTTTGCTATGTTGCGCTTGTGGTTTTGTTAGCAGCTGGGCTTGGTTTTGGCTTATTGTACTTTTTAGGTGAATGCCAAAACTATCTGGCGGAAGCCTCAGCGTGTTCATCTGGGTTTTATTCAAAAATTGCAGAATTCAGTTACACGGTCATATTAGGCACCTTGTTTACTTTCTTCCCGCTTATTTTAGCATTAGGTGGTGTTTTCTGGATATTGCGGAACATTCATCACAAGAAAACCATGCAATTACGCGCCGAAGGTCGGGATAATGAGGTCATCAAACTGCGCGTTTTCTTAGCAAGATTTCTCACTTTATTCGGACTTTTTGTGCTTGCTATTTGGCTGCTTGTGAAATTGTTTACGTAAAAAACCAGCACCTAAGGGGAAAGATGCTGGTGTGACTGAAGGATTTGTTGGATCTGCTTAATTTGTAAAACCGCCAACAGTACCTTTTGGCAGGCATTTTACCTTCACTGGATACCAAACCCAAGCCTTTGTCTCGTTTTTCGCGATCGGGCTATTATTATAGAGTTTTGTTGTCGCTGAAATTTGGAAATATGCGCTCACAGTTGTGGAAGCACCGGTTGTTAATGCATTGCGGTGACTTGCTAGTTTTGCATTACAGGCTTGGATTGGATTATTTCCTGAAAACGTAACTTCTGAAATTTTGATATTCGGCTGTAGCGATTTGGAAAACGTGCGGCTGTTGTGGCTGTAAGTTTTGTCCCAATTGGCCGTATATTCGCCAATCACTGCATTGCCAGAAGCAACTTTCGCCTTCTTAATTTTTTTGCCCCAAGCAGCTTTGGCATATAGCTTTAAACCAAATTTGTGCGAATGAGTTTTGATCTTGTTGTATTTGCTGCCAGTTGCCTGCACTTCGATTGGCACAATATCTATACCTTCTTTTGCCACAGAGACGCTTTGCACTGGACCTGCAAGTGCTGCAGATGTTGCACCAGCAAAAATTGATGTTGCGATTGCGATTTGTGTAATAGTTTTTACCATAGTCATATTGAGTTCTCCTTTAGTACCCTCATTTCAAATTCGGAGATGTCGCCCCCGATTTGATAAAATTGAAAATCGATGTGTTTCGATGAATGAGGTTCTAACAAACGCATTTTGAAGACCCGCTGAATGGGTTGTTCA
>CAJQOR010000476.1 GCA_905479965.1 uncultured Rhizobiaceae group bacterium
GGATACGGTTTGAGTTTCCACGCCCTTGTGCATAAGATGTGACGCGCTTCTTTAGGTTCTTAGCTTTACCCACATAAAGTACATCGCCAGCGCCATTCATCATGCGGTATACGCCGGGTAAATTGGGTAGATGCTTAACCAGTGCGGTGATGAGTTCTGTGCCTTTAAGCGCCTCTTGCAAAAGCGGACTTTCGTTCCAATCCAGCTTTTTTGCCATGGATTTAGCGTCAAGTTCTCTTGGCTTTTGCGGTTTTGGCGGTAATGTCAGGTCTGATTCACTCATATGCGCAAGATGCCTCAAGGCGCTTGATAAATGCAAGTCAATTAGGTGTGTAGATTTTAATGTTGTGCATAGAGTGACATTCGCTTTGAACCCGCCAAGCCAGACGCATACACGCTTGGCATTACGTGCGCTTCGCGATAAACAATTTGAAGAGATTCTCTCAAAGCTAAGGATTAAAATGACAATTACCCATCTCATCACGCATTCTGGTGGCTTCCATGCCGATGAATTGCTGTCATCTGTTATTTTAACCAAGCTGTACCCAAATGCCGAACTCCACCGCACGCGGGACCGAGATTGGCTTGCGCCATCTAACGACAAAATCATTTATGATGTGGGCGGGGATTACAACGCACAAAATCAAATTTTTGATCACCATCAACGCCCCGGACCATTGCGCCAAGATGGGCAGCCCTATAGCTCGTTTGGCTTAATCTGGGCGCATTACGGCCAAGACTATCTCAAAGCGATCAAGGTGCCAGAAAATAATATCGAAACCATCCATCAGGCGTTTGACGCAGAATTTGTGTTGCCGATTGATCTATTAGACAACGGCGCGATGGAGCCATCGGTTGCGGGCCCATTATCCATTCTAACGTTGCCATCTTTGTTTGATATGATGAAACCCGTGTTTGATAACACATCCCCAAGCGCAACAGATGATGCGTTTTTAAAAGCACTTTCGATTGCGCGCATATTCGTGGAGGCGGCGATTGCCGACCGAACTGCTGTTTTGCGCGCCAAGTCCATTGTAAATGATGCGATTTCAAAAGCAGGAAAATCTCAAGTCTTAGAACTACCCATGGGCATGCCATATCTTTCAGCGCTCCGATCATCGGGTGCGGATCATCTCTTGTTTATGATCGCCCCGCGCGGCGATGACTGGACGATTAATGGCATCAAACTCAATAATGATACCTTTGATCAACGAGCGGATTTACCTGCCGCATGGGCAGGGCTGACAGATAGTGATCTTGAAACTGCAAGCGGTGTGCAAGGGGCGATCTTCTGCCATAACGCACGCTTTATTGCGGTGGCCAATTCACGCGATGCTATCATCAAAATGGCAGACATCGCGGTGAAGGAACACAACAGTCTCTAGTCGTGTCAGCGTCCTCTGATGCTCTAGAACGAAGACGCGATATACGCTGTATATGCCACCAGCATCAGGCCGCCACCCCATGTTGCAAGTGGTCGCGCAAGCACAGCCAAAATTATGAGCACAATACTGGCAACCAGCATAACTGGAATGTCAAAGTTCAGCAGATGCGGATCAACATCCAACGGATGAATGAGCGCAGTTGTACCCATGATCAAGCCAATATTGAAAATGTTGGAACCAACAACGTTACCCAATGCGACACCACCAGATTTGCGAATAGCAGCCATGACAGAGGTCACAAGTTCCGGCAATGATGTGCCAATCGCCACTATGGTCACACCGATGATCGCTTCTGAAATATCAAGGCTGCGGGCAATTTCTTCCGCGCCTTCAACGGTTAGATAAGCGCCCAGCGGCAAGCCGATGATGCCGATAATTAAAAACAGCGTTATCTTTTTCACATCAGAGGTGGATTCTGGCATATCGTCAAAATCGTCTAATTGAGCTTCCTCGGCATTTTTACCTTTCACAGCAGCGCTGATGCGTCTTGCTTTGATAAATTGATAGCTGAGGTAGCCCACAATACCAGCAAACAAAATACCACCTTCAAAATGGGTAATTTCAAGACCGGTATACATAAACCAAATGAGGGCGAAGGATAAAACCATCATGATGGCAAGTGAGCTGCGCATGCCTTTTGCAGATATTGCTAACGGAGCAATGATCGCAGGTGCGCCAAGCACAAGTAAGATATTTGCAGTGTTGGACCCGATCACATTTCCTAAAGCAATGCCGGGGGCCTCATCAAGGGCGGCTTGCACGGAGACAAATAGTTCAGGTGCGGATGTGCCAAAAGCAACGATGGTAAGGCCAATGATCAATGGGCTGATGCCCAATTGCTCGGCTAACGAGACGGCACCTCTGACCAAATAATCGCCGGCAAACACCAGCACGATCAAGCCAATGGCTAGCATCACAACGCTTAACATCTATTTCCCCTAACACATTTGGCGCCCGCCACATCAAAGAGCTTGTTCCATCTATTCCCTCATGGGGCAAGCTCGCTTCGCACCAATATGGTAACGAAAACCAAAATCACAATGCAGAAACATGATTTTTTTGAGAATAATCGATAAATAAGAATTAAAGTCTCAATTTTAATCGTTTTGTATCAATAAATGAGAATTTTAGCTGATGATCTTTTCGGGGATATTTGACTTGTAACAATAGCCATCAGCGCAATCAAAGTGTTATAGACATTTTAACACAGGATCTTGCCGCTAGAGGATAAAACTTTCATGGAACACGCAGAACTCGCCCAAAAGGTTTCTCAAATTGCTTCACTCACAGGCAAGTTCACTTTGCGCTCTGGTATTGTCTCTGAACGTTATTTTGATAAATATCGTTTTGAAGGTGATCCGGTTCTCCTACGTGAGGTTGCCAAAGGTATGTTAAAGCTGATCCCGTCAGATACAGAAATTCTCGCAGGACTTGAGCTTGGCGGTGTTCCCATTGCAACGGCAATGTCATTGGAGTCCGGACTTCCAGTGGCCTTTGTGCGTAAGGAAGCCAAAACCTATGGCACATGTCAGGCAATTGAAGGTCAGGTCGTTAAAGGGCGCAAAGTCTGCTTTGTGGAGGATGTGATCACCACAGGTGGCGCGGTGTCTGATGCACTTGATTTATCACGTGCCGATGGCGCGGATGTGTTGGCCGTGGTTTGCGCAATTTGGCGCGGTGAGGGATCGCCAAACATCAAAAAAGCACCGGGCTTTGAAGTGCGTCCGCTGTTCACGCGCGAAGACTTAGAAGGTTAATCACACAGCAGTTTGGGCTTGATCAAAAGTCCAAATTCGCATTAAACTTCACCCATGTCGTATATATTATTTGCTCTTGGAATATATTTAACCATCAAAGCGGGGTGGGAGATCTATCTCTACTTCAATGACCGCTCAATGTTTGAGCGCATGCGTGCTGAGGTGGAAGACGGCGAATATGGCGACGGCGAGGATATTGAAAATCCAAGCTATCTGTTCTTTGCTTATCCGTTTTTAATCGGCATCTGCTTTTTCATCGGATATTTGTTTTATATCTCGTAGGCGTATGACGCTCTCACCTTATCTTCTGGCTTTAAAAAAGAGACTTCTGGAAAAGAAAAGCAAGGCCGGTGGCCTCAATCAGGGGAGGGTGTTCGCACTCGCCGAATTTGACACAGTCATAGCCAAGTCGCCATGAGCCAACTCGCTATAAACCTAGACGCCATGAACCTAAACGCTATACGCCAAATACACCATGAGCCAACACACCATAAGACGAACCAGCCTTGCTTTCTGGGCTGCGGTCAAAACGCCCTAAGACCACAGCATCCCCCCAAAAGTCTTGTTGTAAAATAGCGTTGGGATGAACTTTTGCTTTGATCTAAATCAAGTGTTTTGTGGAAATGTTAGGTGCGGGGCGAGCGTTTGCCGTTAAGGATTCTGCATGCTAAAACTTCACTTTAAAATGGAGAAAATATGTCCAAGAAAACTTCAGAAATGAATGATTATGAAAAAGAAATTTATCGTTTGCTTGCTCCATTGGCGTACGAAAAAAGATTAAAGGATCAAGAGTTTGCCGAAAATTCAGCTGGAAGTTATGCGAAGTGGTTGCTTTCGACCCTCTTGATTATGAATGGTGGCGCGTTTTTAGGAATAGCAAGCAGCGGTGAAAATGCTGGAAAAATATATG
>CAJQOR010000477.1 GCA_905479965.1 uncultured Rhizobiaceae group bacterium
TCAGCGCCATCTTTGACGCGAATTTCATCTCCTACGATTTCAAAATGGCCCGAAGGATCAGACACAATTTCATAAGTGTGCGTGTCATTCTCATTAGCATCTAATGTCGAAAGCGTGGCAATAACCGTTCCGCCACTAGCGTTTTCAACCACTTCAGAATTGCTATAGTTGATATCAACCGGAGCGACATTAACTTCGCTTGCTTCTTCTGGGCCGGTGCTTGCTCCACTTGTTGAGTTTGAGCCTTGCTGACTATTAGCACCAGCTGTGTCTTCCTCTTGGTTGAACGAATTAAGTTCAGGCGCAAGTGGCGCTCCACTCACTGACTGAACAGCATCAACCTCATCTATCGATGGTACATCTTGAATTTGAGCACTACGACTTTGACTTGAACTGCTATTGGTAGCAGGCGTGTTTGTTTCAGAAGGATTTGCATCACTGGCAGTATTATTATAGGCGGAGTTTTGTTCAATGGGCGCATCAGCATATGCAGGTGGCACTGCTTGAGTACCCACCTCGCTTTCAAGTGGCTTTTCATTGATATGCTCTAAATCTGCACCAATATCGTCTTGGCCAGGGAGCACAATATCCATGCGTTCAATCGGTGTTTCGCCCCCAAGATCTAGATTGTCTGTATCAACCTTGTTTTTCTTAGCTGCACCGGTTTTTCCTGAACTTTGCTCAACTTTAGACATATTAACTCCTGAAAATGTCGAATCCTCAATTTAAATGTAAAAGTTTTCAAAAAGTTGAGGCGATCATTACAAGATCTATGAATCAGTGATCATAGTTAACAAAACGACTCCAGATTTAATTTGGGAATCGATTTTACAAAGCTTTCGCTGATCAAGCTAATATTCGTAAGTTTGCGGCAATCTAATTATGGTTAATAAGATGCTAACAAATTGGTTGTATTTACTAAGCATAATGACCTGTAGATTTTTTTAGATTGGCTTTTTGAAACGAATGGCGCGCAATTTTGCAAATAAAATAGCCTCAAAGACCGAAGAGTTGTCCTCAGCGATCGCTAGCGCGCGCTCTGATAACGATACACAAAACCCTGTCGTTGCAGAAGCAGATACACCTTTAACCAAACAAGTTTTGATTATCTCTTTAATCGCAAACTTATTGGGACTTGCGATGCCGCTCGCTATTTTTCAAGTTTACGATCGTATCTTACCAAATCAAGCAGGCGCGACCTTGTTTTGGCTCATTGCGGGTCTGTTAGCTGCTGTTATTCTCGATACAATATTACGTAGTTTGAGGTCTTACATACTAGGTTGGGCAGCGTTGAAAAACGGCCATCGCGCACAACAATTAGCAATGCATCAGCTCTTGAACGCAAATCCGGGTGAGCGCGCAACAATTACGCGGTCTAAATGGTTAGATGGGCTGGATGCAATTGCTGAATATAGCAATTTCCAAGGCAGTCAGAACAGAACAATCCTCATTGACATTCCAATGGCGTTTATCTTCATGGCCATGGTGGCGTTGGTGGGTGGCCCACTTGTGTTTGTCCCAATTGTGCTGATTATTGCATTTGGATTGTTCAGTTTTCTTCAGGGTCGGGAAATTCAGTCTTTTCTCGATAACCGTTCGCAACAGGATACACGTCAGAACGATTTTCTTTTAGAGACCTTCTCCAACATTCAAACCGTGAAGAATTTGGCTGTTGAAAGTCAATTGCTCAGACGATTTGAAATGCTGCAAAAGACATCTACTGTTTCAAGCTATCACGCCATTATCAGTACCAACAAGTTGCAGACCCAAGGCGTCATCTTTTCTAATATGATGATGATCTGTGTTGTCTCCTTTGGCGCCGTTCGCGTTATCGGCGGTGACATGAGCTTAGCGGCTCTTGCATGTTGCTCGCTGTTAACAGGAAGAATGGTACAGCCATTTGCTCGAGCTCTGACATTATTCCACGAAATTCAAAACATACGTTTGGCCAGAAAACGCTGCAATGTGTTCGACCGGATTGCCAATAGAGGCTTGCAATTTGATGAGAGTAGCGAAAATTTGACCAAAGGTGCCTTTAGCATCCGAAATCTTGTTCTTCCATCCAATGGCAAAAACACAGAAATCCAGCCGTATAACATGACGGCAGCCCCCGGAGAATTCATTGGTATTCATTGTCCGGAAAACGCCGAGAGAACAGAATTTGTCAGCTTTTTAAACGGTAAATTCTTACCCGAGAACGGTAACATATTTGCAGATGGCTTTTCATCTAAACAATGGCACGAACTCGGTATTAATCGCGAGATAGGTTTCGTATCTGCAAAAACTGAGATTTTTGAAGGCACCATCATTGATAACCTGACGATGTTTGGCAGCACCAACTTGGTAGAAAGTGCGCGTGAAGCATCACGTCTCATTGGTTTGGAACAGGATATTTTCAAGCTTCCCGATGGCTATGATACGGTGTTGAGCATTGGCTCTGCATCAATTTTATCTCCAGGTTTCCTTCAGCGAATAAAAATTGCACGTGCCATCAGTAAGCAGCCCAAAATCTTTATTTTCGACGGTGCAAACAGCAATATCGATATGCGCTCAGATAACCTACTTGCCGATGGACTATTGGCCCTTAAGGGCAAGATGACAGCCATTTACTTTTCCAGCCGCCCTTCATTTTTGAAAATCTGCGACCAAAGGCTTCGTATGCAAGACGGTCATCTTTTGCCAGATGATTTTGTTCAACCCAAAGCGGATAAGCCATCTGCTCAATCTGCATCTTAACGGGGAGCTTCGTCTTTAATGACAAAAACACTTAAAGATGTTGAGTTGAGCATAAACGCTAATACTCTGTTGGAGAATGCAAATTCTATCCAGCATTCGTTGGCAAAAGTTTATAATGCTTATGATCGCGCTGACAACAATTGGAATGACAAGAAGCTTAGTCCCGCGGCAAATTGTATTGGACCGCTGTTAAATTTGCTCGAATGGGTTGGGTCTGCGCGCCAGCTTAAAGAGGTTATGCCGCATTTCGATACGTTACACACCGTTGACGATTTGCGAAGCTTACTCGTCCGGGTCAACTATAAAACTCAGAAAAAAAAGCTTGCGATCAACTACATCAATCAGTCTCTTCTTCCCGCAATCTTGCTGGGTGAAGATGATAAAGATGTGATGATTGTCATCGATATCGCCGAGAATGGGCAATTGCTTATATACAATGGTACATCTGAAAAATTTGAATATAAACAGATCACTGGTGAATTAGTCACGCTTTATACTGTCGAAAAATTCGATCCGATTGAAGCCAATGATAATGAAAGCAAACATGGTTGGTTCCAATCTATCCTATCGCGTTTTAAAAACCTCTTTACCCGCCTTTTTGTTTTAACATTTGCGATCAATATTTTGGATTTTGCTGTGCCGTTCTACATCATGATGGTCTATGACAAAGTGATCGGTACAAAGTCTGTTACTACGCTTGTGACTTTCATTGGCTGCTTGGTTGTCGCTATCGCAGCGGGCATGATTTTACGCCATGTTCGAGCACAAACGATTGCCTATCTTGGTGCACGGGTTCAAGGACTTGTCACACTTGCAGCCTTTAAACAGGTGCTGAGTTTGCCTATATTAATGAGCGAAAGCGCGCGCGCAAGCGAACAATTGTCTCGATTTAAGCAGTTTGTCGGTATTCGTGACCTCTTTATGGGGCATTTGGGCAGCGCGATTCTTGATGCACCGTTTATTTTGGTGTTTTTGGCAGCAATTTTCGCAATCGGCGGAAATCTGGGCTTTTTATCGCTTGCGCTTTTAACTTTATATATCATCGTTGCCGTCGGTTTAATGCCTGCGGGAACGCGGATAATGCGTAAATCTGGTGAGCATAAGAAAAACCACAAAAACTTCGTTTTTGAAACTGTTGCAAAACACTCAACTATCATTGAAAATAACGCTCAAAAGCTATGGATTGAGCGCGAGAGCGAACTTTCTGGCAAGTCACTCATTGCCCAATTTAAAGCCCAACAATTCCAAGCCGTTCAGCAAAATATATCTCAACTTTTAGTCATGGTGACGGGTATTTTAACGATCGGACTAGGTGCAGGTATGGTGATTGAAGGTAATCTATCAGCCGGAGCGCTCATCGCATTGGTGACGTTAATTTGGCGCTTACTCTCTCCAATCCAAACAGTATTTTTAGGAATGGGTCGGATCAGTGCAACGATAGGCACATTTAAACAGATCAACAATTTAATGCGACTTCGCTCTGAAAAGGTTGAGAGCAAACGGCCCAATATTTTGCGCCAGTTCACAGGGCAAATCACTCTAGACAAGGTTGCATTTAAGCATCAAACAGCTCAGACGCCAAGTATTTACAATTTGTCGCTGTCGGTAAAGCCGAAAGAATTTATTGCCATAACTGGTGATTCTGGCGCGGGCAAATCAGTTTTACTCAAATTAATGGCTGGTCTTTACACCCCTCAGGTCGGCGTTGTTGCTGCCGATGGATTGAATTTGCGCCAAATTGATTCTTATCAATATAGGCGCGCCATCGGTTATGTAGGCCAGCAGGCTGACTTCTTTCATGGTACGATTGCTCAAAACCTGATGTTTGCAAACCCCGTTGCCACTTTGAGCGAATTAGAGCATGCGCTTGATCTTGCCGGTGCACGAAAAACGGTTGAAAAATTGCCTGAGGGCATTGATACACGGTTAACTGCCCAGCTGCAGAGGAAATTGACAAAAAGCTTTTCTAGCCAATTATCTTTGGCACGCGCATATTTATCAAACAGCGCTATCTATATGTTTGATGACCCAGGAAGTGATCTCGATCCATTAGCTGATAAGCGTTTTATTACAACGCTCAAAGTCTTACAGAGAAAAGCCACGGTCATTTTGGTCACGCAACGCCCAAGCCACATGTATCTCGCCGATCGCTTAATCCTGTTGCAAACAGGTCAAATATTGGCCGATTCCGCACCAGATGAGTTGGTTCCAAAAATACTAAATGCCGCACAAACTGCTAAAGTTAGCTGAATATTAACGATAATTGCGGTAGAAATACTAGAAGTAGCATGTGATATTTGGGGCTAGTCGAATTACCTACTGATTACCGCTTTACGCTACAAAGTATTTAGGTGCGATGAGTGCACATTCATCAGGTGAGATTAAACAAAGTGCAGATTAGGAAAAGTGAAGTTTCTGGAAACTCCTTTATCCTGCCAGCTGAATTAGATGATGATAAGACAATCATCGTTATGGGCAGGCGGGCTAATCTCTTGTGTTTGCTGTTTATCGCGGCAATCGTCTGGTCGGTTTTTGCCCCAATTGACGAATTAGTGGTTGCTAACGGCGAAATCATACCAACTGCAAATGTGACCTCTATCGAACACCGTGAAGGTGGCATCGTGGATGCTATCCTCGTCAAAGAGGGTCAAAACGTCAAAGCGGGCGATACTTTAATATTGCTTAACGCGACTTCTACTGAAGCTGATTTTGGACAGGTGGAAATTCAAGCTGTATCTCTCGAACTTCGTTTAAAATCGCTGGAAGCTTTGGCAAACGAACAAGAACCCGATTTTGGTAATATCGGACAACAATATCCCGATTTATACGAAAAAGAAAAAATAGCACATTATACCCGCGCCTCACTTTTACAAAAAGAGCTCGCCAATCTTGAAACTGGCAAAGCATTAAAGCGACTTGAAGCCATTGCTTACAAAGGCGAAGTAAAAAGCTTAAAGCGTCAATTGACCATTGAGCAAGAACGTCATGATAGTTTGCAATCTCTTTTGAAAGCCGGGCACGTATCGCGCAAGGAATACCTGGATGCTAAAGCCAGTTTAGAACGTATTAGCCAGAGCATCGATAGTGCGTTTGGCCATCAGCAAGTTGCTGAATTGCAGCTGGAAGAAGCTGGTCGTGTCATCGAAAGCAAACTGGCTCAGGAAAAAAAATTGCTTGGTGAAGAGCAAGCACAGATTTTATCTGAGCTTGCTCAAGCGCGCGAGCAACTCAACAAACAACAAGATCGCGCTGACAGGTTATTTATCAAATCACCTATCGACGGCATTGTGCAGGAAGTTGTACAAAAAGCTAAAGGTGAGGTTATCGGTTCTGGTGAATTAATTGCCCGAGTTGTTCCTGCCGAACGCCAGATCGTTGCTGAAGTTCGGGTTGATCCTTACGACATCGGCCACATTAAAGAAGGTGATAATGCGGAAATAAATATTTCCACTTTTGATCCAAGTATTTTCGGCACAGCAACTGGCAAGATTGCAGTTCTATCGCCCACCACATTCCTGACTGAAAAAGGTGAGCCTTATTATAAAGCTGTGATCGATCTGAAAGACAACTTCATCGGTGAAGATCAGAGCAAGCGTTATCTCCATGCTGGCATGGTGGTCGACGCAAAGATCAAAACTGGATCAAAGTCGCTCATGCGTTACATGCTCAAACCAGTTCTAAAATCCTTCAGCTCTTCGTTCTCTGAACGCTAAGACACTTCCTTCATATTTTATTTTCCTTTTGTTCGACACCTACAACTGGCAAGAAAATTGCGTGTGTATTTGTTGGTGAGAACCACTTTGATACTATTGCACATTTATTGGCCTAAAAAGATGTCGGCACCTTGCGCAACTGATTAATTTTTGTTCAACTCGCCACATAAACATCAATATCAGGCAATCGTGTAAAGACGGAATACGTATGAATTTATCTCCAAGAGAAAAAGACAAATTGCTAGTCGCTATGGCAGCAATTGTTGCTCGAAAACGTTTAGAACGTGGCGTTAAGCTTAATCATCCTGAAGCTATCGCGCTTATCACAGACTTTGTGGTTGAAGGCGCGCGTGACGGCGCTTCCGTTGCTGATCTTATGGAAAAAGGTGCGCATGTCATCACACGAGATCAAGTGATGGACGGCATTCCAGAAATGATCCACGACATTCAGGTTGAAGCAACCTTCCCTGATGGCACAAAACTTGTCACCGTTCACGAGCCCATTCGTTAAAACAAATTCAGCATAAAGGACATGCCTTATGATACCTGGTGAAATCATCACTCAAGATGGCGAAATTGTTTTAAACGATGGCTCTGACGCCATAACGCTTAAAGTTGCCAATTCCGGTGATCGCCCTATTCAAGTCGGCTCTCACTATCACTTCTACGAAACAAATGCTGCGCTTGTGTTTGATCGCGAAAAAGCCCGTGGCATGCGGTTGGATATTGCCGCTGGAACCGCTGTACGGTTTGAACCTGGTCAAGAACGCGATGTATCTCTCATTTCAATCGGCGGCGCACGTGAGATCTACGGGTTTAATCAAAAAATCATGGGAAAACTATGATTAGAAGCTTTATTTTGGGAAGCTGTCTTTTGGTCTTTTCAGCGATTACAACACCTGCCACCGCGCAGGATTGGGATTGCTTGAATGCCGGTGAGTTGCCGCAGCAAGGTATGAATTTTTGTGCCGCCCAAGATTTCCACAAAGCCGATGCTGCATTAAATGCTGCTTGGTCACTCGTCCGCAAAGATGCCATTAAACGAAGTGATGGGCATGACCCACTATTGATAGCTCAACGTGCATGGCTCGATTATCGAGACAATCAATGTGAGGCTGAATCCATCGTTTTTGAAGGTGGTTCGCTCCAACCTTTCATCAATGCCACATGCCGCGCGCGCGCAACGCGAG